>NZ_JBBGYS010000066.1:0-31860 GCF_037479595.1 Pseudomonas sp. MYb541
CTAGGCGAGGTGCCGAGTGTTGGGGCAAGAGCGTTTTGCTTACTTTTGCGCTGTTCAAAAGTGACCCGCCGTAAGGGCGGAACCAATACCAGCCGTTACCCAAACAACGGATATGTACTCAGCCTGGCCGAGACATCACCGCCAAACGCACCGCCAGCACCGTCAGCACCGTCGCCAACCCCCACTTCTGCAACCAGGCACCTTTCGAGCGCCTGGCAAAAAACCGACTGAGCACTCCACCAAACACCCCCAGCAGCACATGAAACACCGCTGCAATCAAAGTCAGCACGCCCCCCAGCACCATCAACTGCACCGCAATAGACCCCGCCTCCGGCCGTACAAACTGCGGCAAGAACACCAGAAAAAACAGCAAAGCCTTGGGATTGAGCAAACTGTTGAGCATGGCTTGCAGGAACACCCGCCCCAAGGGCACACGACTGACATGCACGGCGTCGCCTCCAGCATTTTTCTGCAACGTCTTGAACACCAACCACAACAGGTAAACCACCCCGGCATACCGGATCAGGTCAAAGGATGGCGGCCAACTGGCAACCAATGCCGTCACCCCAGTGGCGGTCAAGGCGGTCAGCAGCAGGTCCGCCACGCCGATGCCGAGGGCCGACGCCATACCACCCCGCCAACCATGGGTCACGCCATGGCTGATCACAAAGGCCATGTTCGGCCCCGGCGATAACAGCAACAACAGCACAGCACCGGAAAATACCGCCAGGGTCGCAAGGTCGATCATGCTCAAGCCCTCCACCGGGAAAGCCCGCAGATTAGTCCGTGCACGTTAAGCGGACAAAAAATTGTGCTGGATACATTCTTCCCGGGTAATTGCGAATCGCCACGACCAACGTCTAGAATGCGAAACATTATCAATTAAGACAGCTGCGCCAGGATGCCCATGTCGAGCGATCACCCACTGGACCATGCCGCTATCGGCCAGCTTTACCATGCCCATCATGCCTGGCTGCGCGGCTGGTTGAGCCGCCGCACCGGCTGCCGTGAACACGCCGCCGACCTGGCCCAGGAAACCTTCGTGCGCCTGCTCAATGCGCGCCGCCAGCAAACCTTGCAGCAACCGCGTGCGTACTTGAGCAGCATCGCCCGCAGCCTGATGATCGACCAATACCGGCGCCGTGAACTGGAACGCGCCTACCTCGAAAGCCTCGCGCATTTCCCGCAAGTCGAGGTGCCATCGGAAGAAACCCGCCTGTTGATCCTCGATAGCCTGGAGCGCATCGACCGCCTGCTCGACCAGCTCAAGCCGCGCGTGCGCGAGGCCTTTTTGCTGGCGCAACTGGACGGCCTGACCTGCGCGCAGATCGCCCTGCGCCTGGGCGTGTCCAAGGCCACGGTGGAGCGTGACCTGTCCAAGGCCCTGCACGCGTGTTACCGGTTGCGTTATGTCGAAGGCTGACGCGCAACTGGTCGACCAGGCCATCCAGTGGATGATCACCCTGCGCTTCAATGTCGCCGACGACGCCGCCACGGCCGCGTTCGATCGCTGGCTGCACACCAGCGCCGAACACCAGCGGGTGTGGCAGCGGGTGGTGACGATGAATGACGACCTCACCCAACTGCCGGCCCAGGTCGGTCGGCATGCCCTGCGTGGGGCGCGCCAACGCATCAGTCGCCGTGAAGGCTTGAAACTGCTGGGCCTGGTGGCCGGCGCCGCCGGTTTGACCTGGCTCGGTCGCGACTACACGCCCCTGCCCGCCTTGATGGCGGACTACCGTACCGCCATCGGCGAACGGCGCTGGGTGGCATTGAACGACGGCAGCCGGATCCAACTCAACAGCGCCAGCGCGATCGATGCATCGTTCAACGCAGAGCGGCGCCTGGTGCAGTTGCGCCAAGGGGAAATCGTGGTGAATACCGGGACCGACAACCGCCCGTTCTGGGTCCAGACCCGCGACGGTTACCTGCGCGCCCTCGGCACGCGATTCCTGGTGCGCGAAGAAGCCCACGGCACCCTGCTTGCCGTGCAGCAAGGCGCGGTGGCGGTGTTTGCCGACAGCCAAGCGGCCAGCGCACGCCAGGTCTTCAGGCCCGGCGAATCGGTGGTGTTCAACCGCAACGGCATTCGCCCGGCGGTCGCCAACGGCCTGGATCCCTGGGCCTGGAGCGACGGCGTAATCAGCGCCCACGACATGCGCCTGGACGACTTTCTCACCGAACTGGCCCGCTACCGCGACGGCGTGTTGCGCTGCAGCGAGGCAGTAGCCGGGTTGCGGGTGTCGGGGACTTATCAGTTGGATGACACCGACCAGGTGCTGGGCCTGGTGGCGCAATCGCTCAAGCTTGATGTCACTTACCGCAGCCGCTATTGGGTGACCGTTTCACTGCGCGTGTGATTTTTCAAAAAATAAATGAGGTGAATGCTCATTGCCGCTCGACCTGTAAGGAAAGGCCGATCAACAGGCCAGTTTTGTCCACTTCCTTCAGGAGCATTCCGCGGTCATGCAAGCGTTCCCCTCCCCACGTTACCCCCTCAAGCGCGCGGTAAAGGCCGCCTTGCTTGGCGTCTGCCTGAGTGGCGCCCTGCCCTTGGCCGTGATGGCCGAAACCCCGGCCAGCGACACCCAGGCCCGCGACTGGAACATCGCCGCCGGCGCCCTGGCCAACGCGCTGGACCAGTTCGCCCGCCAGGCCGGCGTCAGCCTGTCGTACGACGCCACCAGTGTCGCCGGCAAAACCAGCTCGGGCCTCAATGGACGCTTTGATCCTCAGCAAGCGCTCGAACAACTGCTGCGCGGCCAGGGCCTGCAAGCCCAACGCCAAGGCAACAGCACCTGGATGCTGCTGCCGCAAGCAGGCGACGCCAGCACACTGAACCTGGGCGCCACATTGATCAACGGCGAACGTTTGGGCGCCACCACCGACGGCACCGGTTCCTACACTACCGGCGCGGTCACCATCGGCAAGGGCGAACACAGCCTGCGGGAAACCCCGCAATCGGTGAGTGTGATGACCCGCCAATTCATGGACGACCAGAACGTCACCACCATCGATGACGTGATGGAACGCACGCCAGGCATCACCTCCTACGAATCACCCATGGGCGGCAAGTACTTCTACTCCCGAGGCTTCAAAATGCTCGGCCAATACCAATACGACGGCGTGCCCCTGGACATGGGCAAGGACTACGTCCAGGCCGACAGTTTCAGTGCGAATATGGCGATCTACGACCGTGTGGAAGTGCTCAAGGGCGCCGCCGGCATGCTCAAGGGGGCCGGCACCGCCAGCGGTGCGGTGAACTTCGTGCGCAAGCGGCCCCAGGCCAAGCCCACCACCAGCCTGTCGTTGTCCGCCGGCACCTGGGACAACTACCGTGCCGATGTCGACACCGGCGGCCCGCTGAATGACAGCGGGACCCTGCGTGGTCGTGCGGCGGTGAGCCAACAGACTCGCGGCTCCTACATGGACATCGCCAAGCGCCAGGATCAGGCGTTCTACGGCGCGCTGGATTTCGACCTCACGCCAGACACCACCCTGGGTGTCGGCGCGAGCTACGAAGATGTCGACGCCACCCCGTGCTGGGGCGGGCTGCCGCGCTACGCCGACGGCAAAAGCGCCAACCTGAGCCGCTCGACCTGCCTCGGCCAATCCTGGAACGACTGGCAAAGCCGGCGCACCACGTTCTTCGCTGACGTGACCCACCACTTCAACGATGATTGGAAACTCAAGGTCGCGGCGGTACACAGCCGCAATCTGCAAGACACAAAATATGCCGCCAGCGAAGGCACCATCAACTACGGTGACCCGGCGCCCACGGCCAACTCCTATGCGGCGTTGATGGACTACGACCACAAGGACTACGGCCTCGACGCCTATATAGACGGCAAGTTCGAAGCCTTCGGCCTGGAGCATGAACTGATCCTCGGCGCCAACGGCAGCCGCGGCACCCAGGACGACGTGTACGCGATTCAGAACCTGCCCAAGCGCCAGAGCATCTATCAACCCGACCACCACTTCCCGGAACCGACCAACAACACCTTCTGGCCGAACATGTACCGTGGTGGCACGGTCAAGGAAACCGCCACGCAATACGGCACCTACGCCACCTTGCGCCTGCGCCTGGCCGAGCCGTTGATGTTCATCGTGGGCAGCCGCGTGAGCTGGTATGACAACCGTCGCGAGTCCTACAACCTGGGTTGGGGCGAGTGGTCGCTGCAGGATGCACACAGCAAGGAAACCGGCGAAGTCACGCCGTTCGCCGCGCTGATCTACGACCTTGACGAGCACCTGTCGGTGTACGCCAGCTACGCGGATATCTTCCAGCCGCAAAGTTCCTACGCCACCGCCGACGGCGCAGCGCTCAAGCCCAAGATCGGTGACAACTATGAGCTGGGCATCAAGGGCGAATGGTTCGACGGTCGCCTCAACAGCTCCCTGGCCCTGTTCCGTTCCATCGAGAAAAACGGTGCCGAAACCGACTACGCCAGTTTCTGCCCGACCTCCGCCGATGGCTATTGCTACACCGACAAAGGCAAGGTGCGCGCCCAGGGCGTAGAGGCCGAAATCAGCGGTGAAGTGCTCGAGCGCCTGCAAGTATTCGGCGGCTACACCTACACCCAGACCAAGTCCCTGAACAACATCGACACCCTTAAAGAAGGTGGCGTATCCAACACCTACGTGCCTCGGCACATGCTACGGCTGTGGGGTGACTATCAGCTCGACGGTGCGTTGTCGAAATGGAGCGTAGGCACCGGTGTCAATGCACAAAGCAGCAACTACCGCGTGCAGGGCATCAAGCTCGAACAGGCCGGTTATGCGACCTGGAACGCCCGCGTGGCGTACCGTATCGACGACACTTGGACCGTCGCACTCAACGGAAATAACTTGTTTGATAAAAGCTACTTCAACACCGTCGGCACAGCCTCCTGGGGCAACTTCTACGGTGAACCGCGTAATTTCACCGTGAGTTTGAAAGGCGACTTCTGATCCGGCAAAAGCCCCGCAAGCAGGGCGCTTAGTGCGCCCTGCAACTCCCTCTTTGTCCCCCTTTCCTACGTCTCTTCGAAAAAGGTTTTTCCATTAAGCAGGAAAAATCTCACATTTGTTCCTACACTCAAAATCAGCCCTGATGACCGAGTGTCCAGACAAGGAACGTCAATAAAATGCCGAATAAAAGACTCGTTAAGCTGTCTAGCATGCCATTTCCGCACCACAGTCAATTCATTGACTGAGTACAGTAAGGGAACACTCCTTTAGTCACTACCCCCGCAAAACCCCCTTCAAATGGATAGCTACATTTTGAATGGAAAGTTGCGTATTACCCAGAGTAGCCAGTTTGACCAGCGCTCTAAAGCAGCCTGCTGCTTTAGTGAACAAACAATCAAACAGCGAAGCCTGGAGTGCAATGAGGGATGTTTTTATGCGAGAGAAGTCGTCCGTCGACAGTTTGTTTTTAACGCGCGCCGGGTTTGTTGAGTTTTTTGTTGTTTTCGTCAAATTGATCCATGGCCTGACGGCCATTTTGCCCCCGCTGGTCCTGGTGTTCTTCCTGGACCCGATGGACCCAGAGCTGCGTGCCCACTTCCTGGGCCTGCTGGTGTTTTTCGCGGTACTGACCATCATTCTGTTCCAGGCCCTGGGCATCTATTCCGAAGAATTGTTCAGCAACCGGCTGCGCCTGAAAACCAAGATCAAGGCCTGGTCGGCGGCCTTCTGTTTCCTGTTGTTCATGTACCAGATCCTGCAAATGTTCCCGCAATTGACCCCACGCAACCTGGTGACATGGTACGTGGCCAGCCTGGCGTTGTTCTGCGTGGAGCGCTTGGTGATGCTGCGGCTGTACCGTCGGCTGATGCGTGCCGGGAAATACCTGCAACGCACGGTGATCCTGGGTTTTACCGACACCGCCGTGCACGTCGCCGATCACCTGCAGCGCAACGGAGATATCCGCTCCGGCCTGATCGGTTTCATCGACGACCGCACCGAGCGCATTCCCAAGGAGCTGAGCAAACTGCCCCTGCTGGGCAACACTCGCGACCTGGAAAAACTGATCCGCGCCGAGCAGGTCAATCAAGTGATGATCTGCCTGCCTTGGGCCGCCGAGCAGCGCATCCACGGTTTGGTCAACCGCCTGCGGCAGTTATCGGTGAACGTGATGCTCGTGCCGGACATGGCCGCCCTGCGCTACGGCCACAGCAAGATCACCGATGTGGGCGGCATCCTGATGTTCAACACCTCGCAATTGCCATTGCGCGGCTGGTCGCCGGTGATCAAGCGCTGTGAGGACTTCCTGCTGGCCAGCCTCGCGCTGGTGTGCCTATCGCCGGTGATGCTGGCAACGGCGATTGCGATCAAGCTCGACTCCAAAGGCCCGGTGCTGTTTCGCCAGAACCGCTACGGCTACAACGACAATGAAATCCGCGTGTTCAAGTTCCGCTCGATGTTCACCGACCAGAGCGACTTCACTGCCGAACGCCAGACCACCCGCGAAGACCCGCGCATCACCCGTGTGGGCCGCATCATCCGCAAGACCAGCATCGACGAGCTGCCGCAACTGTTCAACGTGCTGCTGGGCAACATGTCCATGGTCGGCCCGCGCCCGCATGCCACGGCAACCAAAGCGGCGGGCGTTCCCTTCGAAGTGGCGGTGAGCGAATACAGCTCACGGCATCGGGTGAAGCCGGGCATCACCGGCTGGGCACAGATCAACGGTTACCGGGGGGAGACCGACACCCTGTTCAAGATCCAGAAACGGGTCGAGTACGACTTGGAGTACATCTCCAAGTGGTCGGTGTGGTTTGACTTGTACATCGTCTTCATGACGGTCCCGGCCGTCCTTTCCACCAAGGAAGTCTATTGATGAACACACTCAACGGATTAATTCCCTGCATCATTTCCGGTGGTTCGGGCACGCGGCTGTGGCCGGTGTCTCGGCAGAACATGCCCAAGCCGTTCATGCGCATGCGCGACGGCCAGAGCCTGCTGCAAAAAACCTTCCAGCGCGCCGCCAAATTGCCCGGCGTAGAAAGCGTATTGACGGTGACCAACCGCGACCTGCTGTTCCGCACCCTGGATGATTATCGCCCGGTCAACAAAGCCCACCTGCCCCTCGACCTGTTGTTGGAGCCGTTTGGCCGCAACACGGCGGCCGCGATCGCTGTGGCGGCGCTGCATGTGCAGGAACACTACGGCGGCGACGCGCAGTTGCTGGTGATGCCCGCCGACCATTTGATCCTCGATGAAGTGGCGTTCGCCGAAGCCGTGACCCGGGCCCGCGAGCTGGCCGAAGCCGGCTACCTGGTGACCTTCGGCATCCAGCCGGACCACCCGGAAACCGGCTTTGGCTACATCGAACAAGGCGAGCCGTTAAGCACAGGCAATCGGGTCAAACGCTTTGTCGAAAAGCCCGACCTGGCCACCGCCCAAGCCTACCTCGACGGCGGCAAGCACCTGTGGAACGGCGGCATGTTCTGCTTCAAGGCCAGCACCTTGGTGGACGAGCTCGCCATCCATGCCCCTGATGTGCTGGAAGCGGCGCGCGCCGCGCTCGACCACAGCCAGAGCCTGCAAAACAAGAGCTCGCACCAGCGTGAACTGGACTCGGACGCCTTCGGCCGTGCGCCGGATATTTCCATCGACGTGGCGCTGATGGAGAAGTCCAAGCAAGTCGCCGTGGTGCCTTGCGACATCGGCTGGAGCGATATCGGTTCCTGGGAAGCCCTGCGCCAACTCACCCCCAGCGACGCTCATGGCAACCAGGTCAATGGCGAGGCGATTCTGCATGACGTGCACAACTGCTACATCGACTCGCCCAAGCGCGTCCTTGGCGCCGTGGGTGTGCGCGACCTGATCATCGTCGACACCCCGGACGCCCTGCTGATCGCCGACGCCCACCGCAGCCAGGATGTGCGCTACATCGTCGCCGAGCTCAAGCGCCAGAACCATCCGGCGTACAGCCTGCACCGCACGGTCACCCGGCCGTGGGGTACCTACACCGTGCTGGAAGAAAGCAGCCGCTTCAAGATCAAACGCATCGTGGTCAAGCCGCAAGCGTCGCTGTCGCTGCAGATGCACCACCACCGCAGCGAGCACTGGGTAGTGGTTAGCGGTGCGGCGCAGATCACCAACGGCGAGCGCGAGTTCCTGATCAACGCCAACGAGTCCACCTACATCCCCGCCGGGCACAAACACCGCCTGACCAACCCCGGCATCATCGACCTGGTGATGATCGAGGTACAGAGCGGCGAGTACCTGGGCGAGGACGACATCGTGCGCTTCGACGACATCTACGGGCGCGCCCCGGCAGACGTGAAGAAATGACATGCGTACGTCACTGATCATCCCGACCCGTAACGCCTCCAGTCACCTGGCGCGCCTGTTGCCGGCACTGAAGATGCAGACCCTGCAACCTGACGAGATGCTGGTGGTGGACAGCGCCTCCAGTGATGACACCGTGGCGCGCTTTCGCGAATTCGGCGCACGGGTCGAAGTGATCGACGCACGCGACTTCAACCACGGCGGCACACGGCGCTGGGCCAGCGAACAAGTGGCCGGTGACGCGCTGATCGTGATGACCCAGGACGCGATCCCCGCCACCCCGGAGACCTTCGCCAACCTGCTCGCCGAATTGCAGCAGGACCCGCTCTACGGCGTGGCCTACGGCCGCCAGCTGCCGCATCCGGATGCGGGTGTGCTGGGCGCGCAATCGCGACACTTCAATTACCCCGAGCAGAGCCGCAGCAAGAGCCTGGCCGATGCGCCGGAGCTGGGGATCAAGACCTGCTTCAGTTCCGACTCGTTTTCCGTGTACCGGCGCAGTGTGCTGGAAGCGGTGGGCGGTTTTCCGGCGGATGTGATCGGCAGCGAAGACGCCTATGTCGCGGCGCGCATGCTGCTCGAAGGCTACAAAGTGCGCTACGCCGCCACGGCGCTGGTGCATCATTCCCACGATTACAAACTCTTGGATGAATTTCACCGCTACTTCGATATCGGCGTGTTCTACGGTCGCGAACCGTGGATCAAACAGGCCTTTGGCGACGCGGGTGGCGAAGGCAAGCGCTATGTGCTGGCCGAACTCGCGGCCTTGCGCAAAGCCGGAGCCTTGCACCGCGCCCCCGAAGTGCTGGTGCGCAGTGCGTTCAAACTGCTCGGCTACCGGCTGGGCCATCTGGAGCGTCGCCTCCCCCTCGCCCTCAAGCGGCGCATCAGCATGTTTCCCGGTTATTGGAGGTGAGCATCATGACCCACAGGAAGTCCCCCTTGATGAAACGAACCCTGCTCGTCGTGGCCATGTTGGCACTGGCCGCCTGCAATACGCCGGCACGCATCGTCCCGCCCGACGGCGATACGGTCGAGGAAGGCAAACGTGCCCTCGACCAGCTTGCCCAACTGCCGCCGGCGGTGGAACGCATCCGCATCGGCGACCAGTTGCGCATCGTGCGCGATGCCGGCGAAATGCCGACACTGTCGGCGTTCAACGTCAGCACCATTTATGAGCTGACGCTGTACACGGTGCAGACCGACGGCAAGATCAACTACCCGTTCCTGGGGCCGGTGCAGGTCGCCGGTCGCCCGCCTTCGGAGCTGGCCACGGAGTTGACTACCAAACTGGCGCCCATTTACCGCGAACCGCGCGTAACGGTAAACATCAACCAGGCGCCGGGCAGCTCGATCATCGTCGGCGGCGCGGTGAACAACCCGACGGCGGTGCAGCTCGGCACTGCCAACACCCTGGAACAAGCCATTATCGGTGCCGGCGGCGTCAGCCCGGCGGGTAATGCGAGCATGGTCGCCCTGCTGCGCGAAGACGCCCAGGGCGCGTATCGCGCGTACTTCCTGGACTTCAGCCAGTTACTCAAGACCGGCCCCAACGGCCGCAAACCCGTGCATCTGCAACGCGGCGATGTGGTGTTCGTGCCCAAATCCAACGTGGGCGAACGCATCCAAGGGGTGGATACCTACATGAACCAACTGATCCCATTCACCAAGTCCATTGGGGTGGGCTACAACTACACCCGAACCAGCGGCGGCAATAACTAAAGGAGCGACATCCCATGATCGAGATCCGTTCTTTTCGTGATCTTCTGCGCTTGTTCTTCATCTTCCGGCACGAGTTCAAACTGGCGGCGATTGCCGCGCTGGTGATCATCCTGCTGGGGGCGTTCCTGCTGCCGGCCAAGTACGAATCCACCGCGCGGCTGTTGGTGAAGCCGGGGCGTGATTCGACCTTGCCCATCGAGATCAGCAACCGCCAGGCGCTGGTGATGCCCAGCACCCAGCGTGACCCGATTGTCGACGAGGAGCGCCTGCTAACCGGCCGCCCCATCGTGCGTGCGGTGGCCGAGCATTACCTGGAAGTGATCGAAAACGCACCGCCTCCGGAAGGTTTCTGGAAACGCACCAAGTACTACGTCAAGAGCGGCGTGGGGGCGGTGTTCGACGGCGTGCGCGTGGTCATGGAAACCGTGGGCATCGTCGAAAAAACCACTGCAGTCGAACGCCTGGCCGCCAGCCTGGAGAAGAACTTCGAGGTGAGCCACGCCGCCGGCTCCACGGTGATGGACATCACGTTCAAGTGGAGCGACCCGGAAATCGCCCAGGCGGTGGTCAAGGATTGGGTCGAGACCTACATCAACGAGCGCACCGAGGCCTTGGGCCGCAAGAGCCTGTATGCCTTCTATGAAGGCCAGGTGGCCAACAGCGCGACCGAGATCAAGAGTTACAAGGAACAGATCCTCACGCACCTGAACCAGATCGGCGCGGCGAGCATCACCGACCGCCTGGAGGATCTGTCCGAGCGCATCAACGTACTGCGCGGCGAGACCTTCAATACCACGCGGCTGATCGCGTCCTCCGATAGTGCCATTGCGAGCACGCGCACCCAGCTCAAGGGCCAGCCCAAGGAAGTCACCACGGTGCGCCAGATCGCACTGAACCCGCAGCAGCAGGATTTGCGTCGCCTGCTCAACCAGAAGCTGCTGGAAAAGGCCGACATGATGCGCACCTACACCGACAACGCGCCGCCGGTCAAAGCCCTGGACGCGTCAATTCGGGCCATGCAGGTGCAGGTCAACAACGAGAGCAACACGGTGCAAGCCTCGGAAAACCGTGCGCCAAACACCCTGGAAATCCACTTGCAGCGCGTGTTGCTGGATGAAACCAGCAACAACCTGGCGCTGCGTACCCAACTGGTTCAACAGCAGAAACAACTGGTGAACCTGGAAGCGCAGCGCAAGGAGGCCCTGGAGATTGAACCGGAGCTGGCCCGCCTCTCCCGGGAGCTGAACACCACCGAGCGCAACTACGCGCTGTACGTGGATAACCTGGAAAAATCGCGCATCGACCGTGAGCTGGACAACAGCCAGATCAGCAACATCGCCGTGATCGAAGAAGCCACCCTGAACCCGGGCCGCATCTTCCCGAAAACCCTGGTGATGCTGGTGTTGGCGATCCCGTTTGCCATCGTGGTAGGCCTGCTGGTGATCTACCTGTGCTACCTGCTCGACCAGCGGATTCACGACGGCGGCCTGGTGGAGCGCAAGTTCGGCCTGCCCCTGTGGACCACCCTGCCGGAGCTGGACACCTCCACCGCGCAAACTACCAACGCGTTCAATGCGAGCATCTACCGTTTGTACAGCCTGCTGCAGCCCGACCGCATTGCCGAGCAAGGCCTGACCCTGGGCCTGACCTCGGCGCGCCATGGCGAAGGGGTGACCTTCGTGGTGGAGCAACTGCGCCAATTGCTGCATGAGAACGGCATCAATGTGCGGGTCGGTGGGCTGGAAGCCGCCGCGCCGGGCGAAGTGGTGCTGCTCGACGCCTCGGCCCTGCTGGACAACCGCGAAGCGTTCGTCAACCTGCGCCGCGCCGACCTGATCGGCCTGGTGGTGGAAGCGCGCAAAAGTACCGTGCCGGTGGTGGAGCATGCGCTGTCGATCCTCAACACCGCGTTTGGCAAGGTGGACGGCATCATCATCAACCGTCGCAAGTTCGAAGTGCCGAGCAAAGTGCTGCACACCATCGGCAAATACCGGGGAGCGTTCTGATGCGCATCGCCTTGCTCGCGCCCTTGCCGCCGGAAAAGAACGGGATCGCCGACTACGCGAACCATTTCCGCACGGCACTGGAACAACTCGGTGTGACGGTGCTGACACCGTTGGCCGGCGTGGCGGGCAATTGCGAGGCGATCAAGCAAGCCATCGGCGGTTTCGACTGGCAAAGCGTCGATCTGGTGCACGCCGAACTGGGCGGCGGGCGGCTCGGGGAATTCCTGGCCTTGCGTGAACTGCGCAAGGCTTATCCGCAGTTGCCGTTGACCGCCACCGTGCATGATCCGGAGCGCATCGTGTGGCGGCGTGAGCACCTGCCCTTCCCCTTGAATCTGTTGGAACGCCTACCCAGCCCATTGCCCCAGGCGGCGGTGGTGCTGGCCGACCCGCTGACCCTGCGCGAAGAACGCCAGGTCGCCAAGGGGCTGACCCGGCTGGTGACCCTGACACGCCTGGGTGCAGACTGCTTGACTCAGCGCATGCAACTGCCAGCCGGCAAAGTCGCAGTGGTCAACCACGCCAACCTGGCGATTGCACCCGCGCCTCTACCGTCGCTGGACACCCTGCGGCTGCTGTATTTCGGCTTTATCTACCGGGGCAAAGGCATCGAAGACCTGGTGCAAGCCTTGGCGGATGTCTTCAAGCAAGCCCCCGAATTGCGCGACCGCGTGCGCTTGACCCTCGCCGGCGGCACCGCCGCCGAAATGGCATTTGGCGCGGGCGGCAACTACCTGGAACAGCTGAACGCGCAGATCGCGGCATTGGGCCTGACCGACGCCATCGACTGGCAACTGAACCTGCCGGCCGATCAGATCGCCCAGACCATCCAGGCCCACCATGTAATGGTGCTGCCCTACCGTGAATCGAAAAAACTCGGCCTGCTCGGGCGCCAGCGCGGCACCAGTGGCGCGTTGTCCTGGGCCGCCGCCTGCGGGCGCGGCGCGATCACTTCCGACGCGCGCGCGTTCGCCGAGGAAGTCGCCAGCGGCAACGGCGCGATCTACCCCGAAGGGGATGTGGCCGCGCTGGGCGAACAACTGCTGCGCCTGGCCCGCACGCCATCGCTGGCGCGGGATTGGGCCGAGCGCGCCGGGGAAATCGGCCGCGAACGCCTGTGGCCGTTGACCGCGCAAAAATTCAAACAGCTCTTCGAGCAAGCTATCAGCGGAGCCCCTTATGGCGCGTAAACGCACCTATCTCGCCACCTTTGCGCTGGTTGCCGCCCTGGGCCTGACCGCATTCTTATGGGGGCGCCAGGCGGATGCCGAAAGCCATGTGCTCAAGGGCTCCAAAGAAGTGGTGTGGAAGGATTTTCTGGGGGTGAATGCGCAGTTTCTGTGGTTCAGCCCCGAGCGTTATCAAAAGCAGATCGACCGCCTCAAGGCCCTGGGCCTGGAGTGGGTGCGCCTGGATTTGCACTGGGACCAGTTGGAAACCGCGCAAAACCAATACAAGCTCGCCACCCTCGATGAACTGGTGGGCAAGCTGCAACAGAACCAGATCAAGTCAGTATTTTACCTGGTGGGTTCGGCACGCTTTATCACCAGCGCGCCACCGCTGTCGCTGTACCCGGACCAGTACCCACCAAAAGACCCCAACGTGTTCGCCAACCGCATGGCGCTGCTCTCCCAGCGCTACCCCAGCGTCGATGCCTGGCAAGTCTGGAACGAACCGAACCTGATCGGCTTCTGGCGCCCGGTGGCGGACCCGGCCGGCTACGCGAACCTGTTGACCGTCACCACCAACGCCTTGCGCGCCGTGAACCCGAACAAACCGGTGGTCGCCGCCGGCATGGCGTTCTTCAGTGAAATGCCCAACGGCCAGACCATGTTCGACGCCTTGGGCGCACTGGGTTTGGCCAGCCTGAACACGATCATCTCCTACCACCCCTACACCCAACTGCCCGAAGGCAACGACCCGGCCAACCTGGATTTCATCGCCAAGACCACCCAGCTCAACCAGGCCCTGCGCAACGGCGGCGTGCAAACCTTGTGGAGTACCGAGTGGGGCTGGTCGACCTACAAGGGGCCCAAAGACGCCCAGGACATCATCACGCCACAGGCGCAGGCCGACTACGTGGTGCGCCGCCTGGCGCTGATGAGCGCGATGGATTACGACAAGATTTTCCTGTTCACCCTGAGCGACCTCGACCAGCGCGCCAGCGTGCGTGACCGCTCCTATGGCTTGCTGGACATCGACACCAATCCCAAGCCGGTCTACACCGCGCTGAAGAACTTCCTCGATATCAGCGGACCGAAGCTCACACCAGGCGATCCGCCAGCCGCCGACGCGCTGCCCGACGGCTTGTTCAGCATTGGCTGGACCCGCACCGACGGGCGCAAGCTGTGGTTTTTCTGGTCAGCCCTAGGCGGCAACGCGCACTTGCCGGGCTTGGCCAGCGCCACCCTGTACGACCCGCTGCGCGGCACACAAACCCCGGTGAGCGGCACCGATGGCCTGACCGTTCCGGTCAAGTCGAACCTGCAAATTCTGTTATGGGAGTGAGGCCTGCCATGCGCATTTTATGGATCCTGCCCTACTCGCCCTGGCCCGCCACCAGCGGTGGCAAGACGCGCCAGTTCCACCTGCTGCGCAGCCTGGCCGCGCGTGGGCATCGGATCACCTTGCTGCTGCACGACAAACACCCGGTGTCGCTCACCGACCGCCAGGTGCTGGAGGCGTTTCTCGAACAGTTGATCATCCTGCCGCGTCGCCCGTTGCGCAGCGTCACGACGCTGCTCGCCGGGCTGTTCGCGCCTTACCCGTTGCTCGCCAGTGTGAATGGCCTGTCGGGTGGATTGCAGGACACCTTCAACTGGTTACTGGGTGAACATTGGGATGTGGTGCAGATCGAACACAGCTACAGTTTTCAACCCTATGAAGAGGCACTGGCGCGTAAATCCCAGCCGTTCGTGCTGACCGAACACAATGTCGAATCGGCCCTTGGTGCGGCCACTTATGACCGCTTGCCGGGTTGGTCGCTGCCCTTCATTCGCTATGACCAATGGCGCTATGCCCGCTGGGAACGCCGGGTGATGCGCCAGGCCACGCACGTGGTGGCGGTCACCGACAGCGATGCCAAGACCCTGGAAAAAATCGCCGGCAAACCCGTGTCGGTGGTGGTCAATGGCGTGGATTGCGATCACTTCGCCGCCGCCCGACCCGCCCCGTCGACCCGCCGCGTGCTGTTCCTCGGCAACTATGAATACGCGCCCAACGTCGACGCCATCGAGTGGGCCCTGGATGAAATCCTGCCCAAGGTCTGGGAGCATTGCCCCGATGCGCGCATGAGCGTGTGCGGTTTCGGCATGCCGGACAGTTGGCGTGAACGCTGGCCGGACCCGCGCATCGAGTGGCAAGGGTTCGTACCCAACCTGCTGAAACTGCAGTCGAGCTGTTCGGTGTTTCTGGCGCCATTGCGTCACGGCGGCGGTTCCAAGCTCAAGGTGCTGGAAGCACTGGCTGCCGGCTTGCCGTTGGCAAGTACCGAGCAAGGCGTGTCGGGGTTGGACCTGGTGGAAGGCCTGGACTACCTCGGCGGGCAGACTGCCGTGAGCCTGGCCGACGCCGTGGTGCGCCTGCTGCAATTTCCCGATGCCGCCGCGCCCATGGGCGAAGCCGGCCGGGCTTATGTGCGGCGCGCCCATGACTGGAGCGTCGCCGCCAGCCAGTTGGAAAAGGTGTACGCCAGCCTTTCGCCCGTGAATCAAAAGGAGCCCGCATGCGTGTAGGCCTGGATTACCGCACCGTCGGCACCTCGCCGCAATCGGGCATCAGCCGCCAGGTGTATGCGCTGGAAAGCGCCCTGCACGGTCTGCCGGGCATCGAGCTTGAGCGATTTACCGTGGCGCCCCTGGGCGATGAAACCCGTTTGCAGGCCCATTGCCCGGCCTGGGGCTGCGCCAAGACCGCGATGCACCAGCCGCAGAATCGCCTGCGGTTCGAGGCCGGTTTTCTGCCGCGCGCATTGCGTGAACAGCAGATCGACCTGTACATCAGCACCTTCAATATGGGCCTGCCATTGCCGCCCAAGCCGAAGGGACTGCGCACGGTCGTGCTGTTGCATGATCTGTTTCAAATCACGCTGAACAACTACCACGCCAACCGTCTGAAGGCGCTGATCTACAAGACCAGCGATCGCCTGTCGATTGCCTACGCGGTGCACAGCGCTGACCGGGTGTGGACGCCGTCGCACTACAGCGCCGATGAAACCGCGCGGTTGTTTCCCAAGGCTGCCGGCAAGATTCGCGTACTGCCCAATCAGGTCGATGGCTTTTGCGAACTGGCGGCGGACCTCAGTGCGCGCCAATTGCCAGAGCGCTATTGGCTGCTGGTGGGCACGCGTGAGCTGCGCAAGAACGTGCCGTTCCTGGTCGACGCCTGGCGGCAGGCGCGACAGCAATCCCCCGCCGTGCCGGAGTTGGTGCTGGTGGGCAGCCTTGAGCATTTGCCCGAGGCCCAGCGTACCCTGCCGGGGATTCGTGCGCTCAGTGGTGTGTCGGACGCTGAATTGCACGCGCTGTACCGCCAGGCCTCGCGCCTGTGGCAGCCGTCCTATGCCGAAGGTTTCGGCCTGCCGGTGATCGAAGCCTTGAGCGTCGGCACCCCGGTGGCGGTGGCCAGCGGCACCTCGCTGGATGAAATCACCCCGCCATCGGCGCCGCGTTTTTCGCCCACCGACGGCCCGGCATTGACGCAATTGATGCTCAGCCTCGGCGAGCGCGCCGATGACGAATCACCCGAGCAAAACCGGCAATGGGCACAACGCTTCAACCATCACGCCTACCGCCGACGCCTGGCCGAATTGATCGAGGAATTGAAGTGAGAGTGAACCTGCCCAGCCTCGTCGCCATCCTCCTAGGCCTGTTGTTTGGCGCCGTCGCCCTGTTGTTGTCGCCGGCCAAGGCATTCCTCGCCGTGGTCGGCGTGGCCGGTGCGGTGACCATCCTGCGCTTTCCATTCTGGGGCCTGTTGCTGTTCGCCCTGGTGGCTACGTTCATGCCGTATTCCACGATCAACCTGGGCATTCGCAGTACCGTCAGCGAAGCCATCCTGGCGCTGACCTGGGGCGCGGTGCTGTGGAACAGCTTCCTGGCACGCTGGCCGGATACACCGAGCCTCACTCGACGCCCGACCGACCAAATGCTGTTGTGGCTGATGGTGTTCAGCGTGTTTCCCTTCATTGTCGGCCAGGTCACCATCCACGCCGACAGCAGCGGCGTGGCCAACTGGCTGCGTTGGTTGCTGAACTTGTCGGGGGTGTTCCTCTGCGCCAAGTTGCTGGTGGACCACAAGCACCGCGAATCCCTGGTGATCGCCCTGCTGCTGGGCAGCCTGGCCATGCTGGTGCTGTCGATTGCGGTGTTCGTGCGCACGCGTTCCGGGGCCGGCATCGCGCCGGTGCTGGCACTGTTCAACTACGGCAACTTCGACATGCTCAAATTCGGCCTGGAGGCGATGTCTTCGCGGATGGGCTCGCCGTGGATGCACCCGAATGCCATCGGCGGGATCATGGCGCTGTTGCTGCCCCTGGCCTTCTGTTTCGGCATGACCGAGCAAGGCTGGAAACGCGCGCTGGGCCTGGGCGTGGCATGCCTGGGCGCGGCGGCCTTGCTGTTGGCGAGTAGCCGTGGCGCGATGGTCAGCCTCGCGTTGGTGCTGCTGTGGATGGCCACGCGCCGGGTGCCATATACCGGCCGCCTGCTGATGATCGGCGCGGCGCTGACCGTCGTGTTGGTGATGGCCTATCCACCGTTGCAGGAACGCTTGGCGACGATCTTTTCTTCGAGCAACGCCAGTACCGAAGTACGTTTCGACGAATACCGCATGTTCCCGCAGGCGGTAGCGTCGTACCCGTTCGGCATCGGCTTCAAGGTCGATCCACCGGTGCCGGACACTCACTTGCTGGGCATCTCCAACCTGTGGCTGAACTACATCTACAAAACCGGCATCGTCGGCATGCTGTTCTTTATAGCGGTGACCGTACGCTGGTGGCGTGAAGCGCGCCCGGAAAACGGTCCGATCCGCCTGACCAAGGACAACGCCATTTGGCTGGGTACCACGGCGGGGATTCTCTCGGCACTGGTCAGTGGCCTGTTCGACCACTACTTCAGCTTTGCGGTGGTGATGGTCGCGCTGTTCTGGCTGATGGTCGGCATCAACGTGTTGGAGGCACGCCGGCTATTTCCGGCACGCCTGCCACAGGTGAAACCGGTGGTCTTTCGCAAGCCCGTGCTTGATGGCGCCAAGCCCTGATGCTGGGCTCTGCCGTCTGGCTGACGCTGGCGACACTGCTGGGCCTGTGCCTGGGTTTTGCCCGCGAATGGCTGCTGGTGGCGGCCTGGGGCGCGGGCGAGCGCAGTGATGCATTCCTGATCGCGCTGTTTTTGCCGGAAGCGCTGCGCATGTCACTGGCCGGCGGCGTGCTGAGTGCCGCGGCGCTGCCGCTGTATCTGGCGCGCAAGGACGACGAACGCCTGGGCTGGCTGGCGGTATTGTTCCCGGCACTGTTGCTGATCGCGCTGGTCACCAGCCTGCTGCTGACGCTGCTGGCGCCGTGGCTGGTGCAACTGCTCGGACCGGGCTTGGCAGCGAGCGCCACGGTGCTCGCCAGCAGCAACTTGCAGATCGTCGCCTGGTGTGTGCCGGGGTTGATGCTGCACGCGCTGTTCAGCATCCCGTTGCAGGCCAGCGAACGGTTTGTGCTGGCCGGCCTGGGTTCGTTGTTGTTCAACCTGCCACCGGTGACCTACCTCGCCCTCGCTGGCACCGCCACCCAACCGCACTCGCTGGCCCTGGCATGCCTGGCCGGCAGCCTGTTGATGCCGTTGGCGTTGCTGCCCTCGATGTGGCGCCAGGGCTGGCGGCCGTGGCGCTGGCAATTGTCGCTCGCGCCCCTGCGGGAATTGGGCCAGCGCATCGGTCCATTGTTACTGAGCAACGGCGCCAGCCAGGGCCTGGCGCTGATTGAACGGCTGGTGGCATCGCTGCTGGGTGAAGGCGCGGTGACCTGGGTCAACCTGGCACGCAAGCTGATGAACCTGCCGCTGATTGCGCTGATGAGCCTCAACCAGGTGCTGCTGGGCATGATGAGCCGCCGTCAGGGCGATGAGCGCCTGGCCCTGCTTAAACGTGGCCTGGAAACCGCCAGCGTATTGACCCTGCCCGCCGGCGTCGGTCTGGTGGCGGCGGCCCCGAGCCTGGTGGCGTTGCTGCTGCCCAAGCAATCGCTGGACTCACCGCTGCCTCTGCTGCTGGCCTGGTTTGCCGTACCGCTGGTATTCGGCGCCTGGAACGCCTTGCTCGCGCGTTACGCCTATGCGGCCGGGGACACGCGCCAGCCACTGCGCTGCGAACTGCTCGGCAGCTTGGTCAATGTGCTGCTGCTCGGCGTGCTGCCGTTTGTATTCGGCTTGGCGGGGATTCCGTTGGCGGCACTGGCCGGGGTGATCTGCACCGCGCTGCTGCTGATGCAACGCCAGGCCTTGCTCGGCGCCCTGCCCTGGGCGCGGAACTGGCTGCTCAGCGCCGTACTGATGGGCGTGGCGGCGTTGGCGCTGTTTCGGATTGAAGACGTGTGGCTGCAACTGGGGCTGAGCATCCTGGCCGGCGCCGTGGTGTTGCTGGGCATGGGGCTGTGGCTGAAGCCGTGGCGCAAGGCATGAATGATCGACCGGGGATAGGCGGATGAAACATCGTTGGATTCAAATGGACATTGCCAAGGGTATCGGCATCCTGATGATCGTGTACGGTCACAGTTGGTTCGTGGCGAACTCGCTGGAGCTGCAGTACCCGATCATAGCCTCGTTCATCTTGCCGTTGTTCTTTTTCCTGTCCGGCGTGTTCTTCAAGCCCGAGCAGCCGTTTGTGGAGATGGCCGTGCGCAAGGCCGACGGTCTACTCAAGCCGTTTTTCTTCACCATGCTGGTGTATGTGATCGTACGCGACGTGTTGCGCGGCCAACCCCTGCTGCCGGACATCGGCGGCGTGCTGTATGCCTCGGTGGATACCATTCCCTGGCAGGCGCTGTGGTTTCTGCCGCACTTCTGGGTGGCGATCCTGTTCAGTTGGGTGATGCTGCGCCTGATCCAGCGTTTGAAGCTTTCATTGCCGGTGAGCTGCCTGCTGATGGCGGTACAACTGTTAATCGGCATATGGGTACTGCCGTGGTTCTGGCAAATACCGGTGAGCGTCGGCGGGCAGACCTGGACGTTGCCCGGCCTGCCCTTCGGCCTTGAAATCACCCTGATCAGCAGCACCTACTTCATCTGCGGCTACCTACTGCGCGACTGGCTGCGTCGACATGAGGGATCGTGGCTGGCGCTGCTGATGTCGGTGGCGTTGTTCGCCGCCGTGTTCCTCTACAGCCACGCCACCATGGACCTGGCGCAGCGCCGCTACGACCATTGGCTGTGGACCAGCCTGCTGGCGGTGCTCGGCGTGTACGCGTGCTGGTCACTGGCGCGGGTGTTGATGGTGTCGACCGTCATCACGCGGGCGATGACCTACATTGGCCAGAACACCTTGATCCTGCTGATCTTCCACGGCGAGATCCAGCACAAGACGGTTGACCTGCTGGAGCGCCTGGGGCTGCACGCATTTGTCGCGGCTTGCGTGGGTTTTGTGGTGGCTGTGGTGGTGCCTTTGCTGATCGGGGAAGTGATCAAGCGGGTGGCGTTTTTGCGGTTTTTCTACTTTCCGTTTCCGGTGCGCAAGCCACAAAAAACCCTGTAGGCGTTCGCACCTACAGGGTGTTGGGTTCAGTCGTCGAGTTGTTGCGGGGCTGGCTTGGCGCCGTGTTTGGCAGGCTTGGCGCCTTTGGCTGGCGCCGGGGCGGCAGGTTCAGGCTCCGGGGCGGCTGCGGTTTCTTTCTCGGCCATCGGCATCTGGTCAATAGCGCTGAAGAACTCCTTCAGGTCGAGGGTATCCGGTGGCACGGTCTTCTCGACTTTCTTCTCGCCGTCCTTGCCCACCAGGATCACCTTGGTGCCACTGCCGGCACCCAGTTTGAGGGCACGGATCAGCGCGTTGGTTTCCGGAGGCGTGAGCTTTTTATTGTCCTTGGGGTCCTTGGCGAACTTCTCGCCTTCAGCGCCGATACTGCCGAACTTCACGGTGTAGAACACCATGCTGCGTTCTTCAAAGGACTGCTTGGTCGCAGGCTCGTCCAACTGTTTCTTGAGGGTAGCCAAGGTGTTGTTGCCGGAATCAAGCTCCACCACCACCAGCGGCCGGGCCTTGCCCAAGTCTTGCTTGAGCGGGTTGATATCATCAGCAGCCAACAGCGGCCCCGTAAAAGCCATCAAGGTAGCCAGGGTCAGCGACCGGATGAGCATGCGCACCTCCTTTGTATTCCATGCAGGGTTCTTGAGTTTCATGTCTGCGACATTCAAATTCAAGGATGATTCCTACAGCACTATAAGAAAGCGTAGGACAGGACGCCCGCTACGCAAGGGTTTGGTGGGCTCGACTGTCATTGTTTCCACTGATTTCGGAAACATCATGAGGCCTTCCACTCCGGCCAATGCCGCGCAAATACGGGGGCGACGACAGGGTCGGTATCCACCTGTGCCAGGCTCTGGGCAAAGCCCGGCGCCAGGCCGTTCAATGCCTCTCGTGCTTCATCCCAGCGCGACACCGCCGCCGCCATGAGGCCCAGCGCATTGGGCACGCCGTTCGGCGCAAACAACTGCCCGGCGAACTGATCGGCGAACACTACCCAGGCCTGGTGCAGGTATCGCCGAGTGCCCGTCACCAGTTGCGCCTGCACCGTTTCGTTGACGTTGCCGAGCCAGCGTTGCGGGTAGTCGATGATGCCGATGGCCGAATAGCAATTGGCCGCGATGTACACCAGGCCGCGGATGATCTGCGCGCGGTTGCCGGCCAGCAGGTCCGAGGCGGGATATTCCAGGCCGAGGTGGATCAGGATCGCGGCACTTTCCGTCAGCACCTGGCCATCGGGGGTGACCAGTGTGGGCACCTGCTTGAGCGGGTTGATCCGAGCCAACTCATCACTGCCTTCGCCCTCCGCCCAGGAGGCCGCGTCCACCCGTCGCCACTGCACTGCACAGCGCTGCAGGGCGATTTCGATCATGCAAGAGCCGGATTCGTCGATGCCATACAGCGTGTACATGGGCTTTTCCTCCTAGCGTTGCAGTTTGGCCTGCAAGTTGGCTTTCACCTGCGGCCATTCCGAATCGATGATGCTGAAGCGCACCGAGTTGCGCTTGCGCCCATCGGACATGATGCGTTCGTGGCGCACGATACCTTCCTGCACGGCGCCGAGGCGCAGGATCGCGGCGCGGGACTTTTCGTTGAGTTCATCGGTGGTGAATTGCACGCGCACGCAGTCGAGCACTTCGAACGCGTAGGTCAGCAACAGCAACTTGGCTTCGGTGTTGATCGCGCTTTTCTGCGTGGACAGCGCCAGCCAGGTATGGCCGATTTCCAGTTTGCGATTGAACCGGTCGACCTTCCAGAACCGCGTGCTGCCGACCACTTGGCCGTCTTCACGACGCACCAAAGTGAACGGGATCACGCTACCGGCATCACGCCCTGACAGGGCAGTATCGATGTATTGATCGACGGTGTCCGGGCCCGGTACGTTGGTGACCTTCAGGTTCCACAATTCGCCATCGGCGGCGGCGTCGAGCAAGGCGGCCTTGTGTTCCCTTTGCAGGGGCAGGAGTTCGACCGTGGTGCCGGTCAGAGTGATCAGGGTCATGGTGGCAGCGCCGTCTGGGTGGTCATCAGAGACAGAGAGTGCAGGCTGCCACCCTGACGAATCAAGCGTTTTAAAACAAGCCCATCTGACCGCCCACCAGGGTGCTGAAATCGTCATTCACGAACGGCAGGATCGCATCCGCCACCGGCTGCAATTGCCGGGTGACGTAGTGGTCGTAATCGATGGGCGCTTGCCGCACTTCCAGGGGTTCCGGGCCATTGACGCTGATCACGTAGCTGATCCAGCCACCGCGCTGGTACTGGCGCGGGCGGTTCAGGCGGTCGTTGTATTCATCGGCCAGACGCGCGGCGCGGACATGGGGCGGCACGTTGCGCTCGTAGTCGTCCAGCCGGCGGCGCAGGCGTTTGCGGTAGATCAGCAGCTCATCGAATTCGCCGCTGAGGGTACGGCGCACGTAGTCGCGGATATAGTCCTGATGGGGCTGGCGATGAAAGATGCGCTGGTAGAGTTCCTGCTGGAATCGACGGGCCAGGGGCGACCAGTCGCTGCGCACGGTTTCCAGGCCTTTGTAGACCATTTCTTCATTGCCATCGCTGCGCACCACCAGACCGGCATAGCGTTTCTTGCTGCCCTCCTCCGCACCACGGATGGTCGGCATGAGGAACCGCGTGAAGTGGGTTTCGTACTGCAACTCCAGGGCGCTTTGCAGGCCGAGCGCGGTGAGCAGGTGCTCGCGCCACCAATCGTTGACGTGCTGCACCAAGGCTTGGCCGATACGACTGGCGTCCTCTTGGGAATGCGCGCTGCCGAGCCACACGAAGGTGGAGTCGGTGTCGCCGTAGATCACCTCATAGCCTTGGGCTTCGACCAGTTCGCGGGTCTGGCGCATGATCTGGTGGCCACGCATCGTGATCGACGAGGCCAGGCGTGTATCGAAGAAGCGGCAGCCGCTGGAGCCGAGTACGCCGTAGAAGGCGTTCATGATGATTTTCAGCGCCTGGGACAGCGGCGCGTTATGTTCGCGCTTGGCCACTTCGCGGCCTTCGGAAACCCGTGCGACGATAGATGGCAGACAATGCCGGGTGCGGGAAAACCGTGCGCCGCGAAAGCCTTCCACCGAGTCACTGTCGTCAGGATGTTTGAGGCCTTCGATCAAGCCAACCGGGTCGATCAGGAAACTGCGGATGATCGACGGGTAGAGGCTTTTGTAGTCGAGCACCAACACCGATTCGTAAAGGCCAGGGCGCGAGTCCATGACAAATCCGCCGGGGCTGGCCTGGGGCGGCTTGTCGCCCAGGTTCGGCGCAACGAAGCCCTGGCGGTGCATCAGCGGCATGTACAAATGGGTGAACGCGGCGACGGAGCCGCCATTGCGGTCGGCCGGCAAGCCGGTGACGCTGGCGCGCTCCAGCAGGAACTTGAGCAGTTCGGTCTTCTCGAAAATCCGCGTGACCAACTCGCAGTCCTTGAGGTTGTAGCGCGCCAGGGCGGGCTTGTCCTCGGCGAACATGCGGTTGATCTCGTCCATGCGCTGGTACGGCGTGGAAATGTCCTTGCCTTCGCCCAACAGGGTTTGCGCGACGTTTTCCAGGCTGAAGGATTCGAAATTCCAGGTGGCCGAACGCAGGGCTTCGATGCCATCGATAATCAAGCGCCCCGCCGCCGCCGCGAAGTAATGGTTGCGGCTGCCGTGTTCGCGCCAGGCCATCGGTTCTTCACCACGGCCAAGCATGAGCGGCACGTTGAGGCGCTGGGCATGTTCGTGGAGCACGCGCAGGTCGAACTGCACCACGTTCCAGCCGATGATCGCATCGGGGTCGTGCAGCGCCAGCCATTGGTTGAGGCGTTCGAGCAGTTGGGCACGGGTGTCGCAGTAGTCGAGCTTGAAGTCCACCGCGTCGGTGTTGTTCGGCGGGCCAAGCATGTACACCTGGCGCTCGCCGCAGCCTTCGAGGGCGATGGAGTAGAGATCGCCCTGGGCGGTGGTTTCGATGTCGAGGGACACCAGTTTCAGCGGCGGACGGTAGTCGGGCGCGGGTTTCATCTGTGCGTCGCAGAGCACACCGCTGGCGTCGGGTGTGCCGCCAAACCACACAGGCGCGGTGATGAAACGCTCCATCATATAGCGCTCGGGCGGGCGCACGTCGCCTTCGTAGACGTCGACGCCCGCCGCGCGCAGGCGTTTTTCCACATCCATCGCCTGGCGGTGCTGGCGGGTGTACAGGCCGAGGACGGGGCGGTGATGGAAATCGCACAGTTGCAACGGGCGCAACTCGATATCGCGCTCGCCCTTGAGCAGCCAATCCAGTGGCTTGCGATGGGCCTCGGGGATGAACATCACCGAGGTCTGCACGGGTAGGCGGATCAACCTCGGACCGTGGTCGGTGGCCAGCCAGAAACTGACCTCCGTGCCCGCCGGGGTATCGCGCCAATGCCGGGTCAGGACAAAACCCTGCTGTAAATCCACCGTACCGCACCTCAGGAATCGCTTTCAGGGCGTGATTCTACTCGGCATCCGCGCGCGCAGACCGTGTTAGTAAAAATTTGTTGCAACGCGTTAATAATAATTACTATCATTTGCACCGGAGTCGTATCCGCGCAGTGAGGACGCGCAACGCCGTTGCCCTTTTCCTCACACATGACGGTTAGCCGTCAGGATCGCCCATGCCCGCCCCATTCGCCGTGCCGTTTCGCCCGACCCTGCTCGCCCTGTGCTGCTCCCTGAGCCTCAGCGCTCATGCTGCCACCCCAGCCACCCCGCAGGATGCGAACACCGGTCAGGAGGGCAACACGCTGGAACTGGGCGCTACCAACATCAATGCCGACGCCCCCGCGCCAAGTGCCCTACCCCCGGTGTACGCCGGCGGCCAAGTGGCACGCGGAGGTCAATTGGGTGTGCTGGGCAACCAGGACATCATGGACGTGCCATTCAGCATGGCCTCCTACACCGAGAAACTGATTCGCGACCAGCAGGCCGAGACCGTCGGTGACGTGCTACTCAACGACTCGTCCGTGCGCCAGGCGTCGGGGTTTGCCAACCAGGCGCAGACCTTCATGATTCGTGGCCTGCCACTGAATGGCGACGACATTTCCTTCAACGGCTTGTACGGCATCCTGCCGCGCCAGATCATCTCCACTGACGCCTTGGAGCGCGTGGAAGTGTTCAAGGGCCCCAATGCCTTCATCAACGGCGTGACGCCCGGCGGTTCGGGGATCGGCGGCGGTGTGAACCTGCAACCCAAGCGCGCCGATGATGTGCCGTTGCGTCGATTCAGCACTGATATCAGCACTGATGGGCGGGTGGGCGAACACTTGGATATTGGCCAGCGCTTCGGTGAAGACAACCGTTTTGGCGCACGGGTGAACCTGTCCCAGCGCGAAGGCGATACCGGTATCGATGATGAAAGCCAGCGCTCGAAGCTGTTTGCCGTCGGCCTGGACTACCGTGGCGATGCGTTGCGCTTGTCGAGTGACTTTGTGTACCAGAAGCAGCGAATCAACGGCGGGCGCAACTCGGTCTTCCTGGGCACCGCCACCCATGTCCCGGATGCACCGTCGGCCGACACCAACTACGCGCCAAGCTGGAGCAGCACCAACCTTGAAGACACCCTGGGAATGCTGCGCGCCGAGTATGACTTGAACGAAAACTGGACGGCCTATGCGGCGGCAGGCGCCAAGCACACCCGCGAAATGGGGCAGTATTCATCTGTCACCCTGACTGACAACAGCGGCAACGCCCTGGCGAGCCGCTCGACCATTGCCCACGAAGAAGACAACCGCAGCGCCATGGGCGGCCTGAATGGCAAGTTCCAGACCGGCGCTATCAGTCACCGCCTCAACTTCGGTTTGGCCGGTATCTGGACCCAGGCACGCAACGCCTATGTGTTCAACGCTTCGTCGACAGCGACTCCAACCAATATCTACGACCCGGTAACCGGCGCACCGCCCACCTTGAACAACCCACGCAATACGCCAGGCACTGATTTCAGCGACCCAACCATTACCGCCAAGACGTTCGTGCGCAGCGCAGCGGTCTCCGATACCTTGGGGTTCTTCGATGACCGCCTGTTGGTCACGCTCGGCGCGCGCCGCCAGCAGATGGTGGTGCAGGGCTACAACTACATGAGCGGGACCCGCACCGCCAACTACGACGAGTCGATCACCACTCCGGTCTACGGCTTGGTCTTCAAGCCGTGGGAGCACGTGTCCTTCTACGCCAATCGCATCGAAGGCCTGGCCCAAGGGCCGACATCTCCCGTCAATTCGGGCAACCGGACCATCATTGGCGGTGGACAGGCGTTTGCGCCCGCGCGCTCCAAGCAAATCGAAGCAGGCGTCAAGGTTGATATGGGCACCTATGGGGCAACACTGGGTGTTTACCGTATCGAACAACCTGGGGCCGGTTACGTTCAAGTCATCGATGCAACGACAGCGCGTTATGTCCGCGAAGGCCTGCAGATCAACAAAGGCGTTGAGTTGAACGTCTTCGGCGAACCGGTCAGCGGCCTGCGCCTGCTGGGCGGCGTGACCGTCATGAAGACCGAACTCAAGGACACGCAAAACGGCGCCAACGACGGTAACCGCGCAATCGGCGTGCCTTCGTTCCAGCTCAATGCCGGCGTGGATTGGGATGTGCCTGGCCTGCAAGGCGTGACCCTCAACGGCCGCATGTTGCGTACCGGTGGGCAGTACGCCGACGCCGCGAACAACCTGAGTCTGCCGGCATGGAACCGCTTCGACGTAGGCGCGCGCTACAACTTCAAGGTGGCCCAGCGTGACGTCACCCTCGGCGCCACCGTGGAAAACGTCGCCAACGAAAAGTACTGGGAATCGGCGCAGGGCGGTTTCCTGAGCCAAGGCGATCCACGTGTCGCCAAGCTGTCGGCCAGCGTGGACTTCTAACAGGGCGGCAACAACGTGAGCCGGCAGATTTGCGCATCCCCGGCTCACCACTAGCCTCAGGGCTTCTCTCACATGGAAGTCTGACAATGAAGTTATCTCGTTCCCTGCGCCAGGCAATCGCCCTGGCCACCCTTCTGTCCGCCGGCAACCTGGTGGCCCATGCCGCCGATATCCCGCTGTCCAAATCCCTTGAAGCCGATGAAGTCACCACCAAAGTGCTGGCGGTGGATGCCGCCAAGCATCAGGTCGTGCTTGCGGGAGCTGAGGGCCGTGAGGTGCATGTGCAGCTCACCGATGACGCCAAGGACCTGGGCAATCTCAAGGTCGGCGACCAGGTCAAGGTGTTGACCACCCACTCGGTCGCGGCCGTGCTGGACACCGACGTGGACAAGAGCGCACCAGACGCCAGCGAAAAAACCGGCGTGATCCGCGCCACCGCCGACAACCCGAACCCAGGTGGCGCGGCCTTCCGCCAGGTGCAGGTGCAGTTGAAGATCACTCATATCGACCTGAAGAAAAACCAGGTCACCCTGGAGAATCCAGCCGGTGCGACGAAGGTGTTGAACGTTGAGAAACCGGAAATCCGTGCCGGCCTCAAAGACCTCAAGGTCGGGCAGAGTGTGGTGGTGACTTACACCGACACCCTGGAGATCACCACCGCTCACGAAGGCTGAGACCAGTGAAAGGCGGGCATCACTGATGATGCCCGTTACCCTCAAGCCTGGCGGGCCCGGCTCAGGTAGTTTTCGATGTTGCCCATCTGTTCGTCCCAGCCACGGGAATTCATTTTGAAGGCCTTCTGCCGTCGTGCCTCAGGCACGGCATCGAACCCGGATTCGACCACCCGCAGCAGAATGCCCGGCGCCCGATCCTTAATCGTGAACTCCACCAACGTTGGGGTTTCCTGGTCGTAGTCGACACCCTCCTCTACCGCAAAGGGATGCCACCAGAAAGAAAACAGTGTTTGCGGCAGGATGCGTTCGATCCTGGCCTTCCAGATCACATGTTCGTAGCCCGGATAAGTGATCGGCGCCTCGATACTTTGCCCGGCAACGAAGGTTTTGCCTGTAAGGGCGATACCAAACCATTGGCCGAATTGCTCGGCATCGGTGATGGCCTCCCAGACCTGTCTACGTGACGCGTTGAGCAGGGCTTTTCGTTCGATTCGATCCAATACGTGCATAAGTCACCTCCTCCATTGACAGTAGGCGACATCGAACAATGCGCAACCTTTCGGCCACGCATTGGTGTTGCGACTTACTTCAGAACTTCCACTTGGCGTTGACCATCGCATTACGCGGCTCGCCATAGGAACCTGAGTTGAACGTGCCCATGCCGTCGTAATACTTCTTGTCGAACAGATTGTTGACGTTCAGTCCTACGGACAAGTGCTCATCCACCTGGTAGTTCGCCAACAGGCCCACCACAGCGAAGGGATCCTGGACCGCCTTGTAGTACGGCCCGGTGTAGTTGATCTGCGTGGTGGCGTACATCTCGCTCTGCCAGGTGACATTGCCGCCCACCGTCAAACGGTTCAGGGTGTCTGGCAGGCGGTAAGTGGTGCCGAGCTTGAACAGGTTGATCGGCTGGTTGACCTCCACGCGCGCTCCGTCCTTGGCATGCGACTCGCGGTAGGTATACCACTTCACCGGAAATCACGGATGCGCAGCGTGTCGGCGAAAGGTAAATTGTCCCCCTCCCCTTGAGGTGATCACGATGACTCAACAGCTCCATGGAAGTTGCTTCTGCAAGGCCGTGCACTATCAACTCGACAGCCTGGATATGCCCATCAGCCACTGCCATTGCAACAGCTGCCGCAAGGTGCATGCGGCGGCATTTGTGGCGACGGCAGGCGTGATGCGTGAACACTTTCGCTGGACACAGGGCCAGGAGTTGCTGGCGTCCTTCGAATCGTCGCCGGGCAAACTGCGGCATTTCTGCTCGCGCTGTGGTTCACACCTGATGGCGGAGCGAGAGCATCAACCCCACGTCATTGTGCGGGTGGCGACGCTGGATGACGATCCGGGCGTCAGGCCCACCGCGCACATCTGGACCGCCCATGATGTGCCTTGGCTGGTCTACGAAGACGTAGATCAATGGGACGAGTGGAAAGCCTGAATCACACCTTGGGGTCGCCGGGCGCTTTTGCCGGCGTCGCATATTGTGGTTTCAGATGGCCTTCCTGGTCGAGCAGCCAGGCGTCCATGATCTGGCGCACCACCGGGCCTGCCACGCGGCCGCCGGCCTCGCCGTTTTCGATCATCACCGAAATCACGATCTTCGGGTGTTCGGCCGGCGCGAAGCCAACGAACAGGGCGTTGTCGCGATGGCGTTCCAGGGTCTTCTCTCGGTTGTAGCGCTCACCTTGCTTGATCGCCACCACTTGCGCCGTACCACTCTTGCCGGCAATGCGGTATTGCGCGCCTTGTGCGGCAGCGCGGGCGATGCCACGCGGATCGTGCATCACCAGTTGCATGCCGTGATTGACCTGCTCCCAGTCACGCGGGTCCTTGAGGACCACGTTGGGCATGGGGTTTTCATCCACGGGTGGCACACCATTAATGGTCTTGGCCAGGTGCGGTCGGTTCCACACGCCTTTATTGGCGATCAATGCGGTAGCCTGGGCCAGTTGCAGTGGCGTGACCTGCATGTAGCCCTGACCAATGCCGAGGATCACGGTTTCACCCGGGAACCAGGGTTGCCGGCGCGTGGCGCGCTTCCAGGCCTGGGAAGGCATCAGGCCGGCGGACTCTTCGAACATGTCCAATGAGACTTTCTGGCCCAGGCCGAACTCAGCCATGTAGTCGTGCAGGCGATCGATGCCCAGCTTGTGGGCCAAGTCGTAAAAGTAGGTGTCGTTGGAACGCATGATGGCCGCGTCCATGTCTACCCAACCGTCGCCGCTGTGGTTCCAGTTGCGGTATTTGTGGTCAAAGTCCGGCAACTGGTAGTAGCCAGGGTCGAATACTCGGGTTTGAGCAGTAACAACACCACTGTCCAGACCGGCGATGGCGACTTCCGGCTTGATGGTCGAACCTGGCGCGTAGAGCCCGCGTAATACACGGTTGAACAGCGGACGGTCGATGGAGTCGTGCAGCGCGGCGTATTCCTTGAAGCTGATACCGGTGACAAACAAGTTCGGATCGAAACTTGGCTTGCTGACCATGGCCAGTACTTCACCGGTTTGCGGGTCCAGTGCAACCACCGAACCACGGCGATCACCCAAGGCTTCTTCTGCCGCTTCCTGAAGGTGCACGTCGAGGCTCAGCACGATGTTTTTGCCGGGGATCGGGTCGGTGTGCTTGAGTACGCGCAGTACGCGGCCCTGAGCATTGGTCTCGACCTCTTCATAGCCGACGTGGCCATGCAACTCGGATTCGTAGAAGCGCTCGATACCGGTCTTGCCGATGGACTGCGTACCGCGGTACTCCACGGAGTCGAGGGCTTTGGATTCCTTCTCGTTGATCCGGCCTACGTAACCGATGGAGTGCGCAAAGTGAGCGCCCAACGGGTAATGGCGGACGAACTGCGGTTCTACGTCTACGCCAGGGAGGCGGAACTCGTTCACGGCCAGTAGCGCGATCTGCTCTTCGGTCAATTCGTAAAACAAGGTCACAGGGACGAAAGGATGGCGCGCCTGTTTCAGCGCCTTGTCGAAGACAGCGCGGTCTTCGGTAGGCAGGTGCAGCAAGCTGACGATAGCGTCCAACTCCCCCTTGAGGTCGGTGGTGCGTTCGCGGGTGATGGTCAGGTTGTAGCTGGGGCGGTTGTCGGCCAGTACCACGCCGTTACGGTCATAGATCAACCCACGCGTCGGGGTGATCGGCAATACGTGGACACGGTTGTTCTCGGAAATCGTGGAGTGATAGTCGAACTGTACGACCTGCAGAAAGTACATGCGCCCCACCAGCGCGCAGGTGATGCCGATCACCAACAGCGCGCAGGCGAGCAGGCGCTTGTTGACTAGGCGGTTCTCTTTCTCGTGATCTTTGATCGGTATGGGTTCAGGCATTTCTACAGCATCTCGTTGAATAAGGTCGACGCCGCGTCCTGCGGATGAAAGATCAATCCCTGTGAAAATGTGCTGCACCATACCAAAAATGCGGAAACACTTTGTATCGAATTCCCGAACGGCATGCTGATGAGCCGTTTTTATGAGAGCAATTGCACAGAGGAGTCACAGGGTTGTCGAATTGATTTGCGATGACTGAAATTTTCGACCGCCCAAAACAAAACCCCATCTGCTTTCGCAAATGGGGTTTC
>NZ_JBBGYS010000067.1:0-29031 GCF_037479595.1 Pseudomonas sp. MYb541
ATCGGCGTTATGTCAGGTGACACTGTTGCGGACTTTGAATTGCGGTTGATTCCAAGTGTGGTTGTCGAGGATATCGCCGAGGATTTCCACAGCGTCAAACACCTCGGTAAAGCTGGTGTACAAAGGCGTAAAACCAAACCGCATGATGCGCGGCTCACGGTAATCACCGATCACCCCACGGGCGATCAAGGCCTGGATCACCGCGTAGCCTTCGGGGTGTTCGAAGCTCACATGGCTGCCACGCCTGGCGTGCTCACGTGGGGTGATCAACTTCAAGTCATGGGCAGCGCAACGGGCTTCGACCAACGCGATAAACAGGTCGGTCAACGCCAGGGACTTGCTGCGCAAACTCGCCATATCGGTCTGGGCAAAAATCTCCAGGCCACATTCAACCATCGCCAGCGAAGTGATCGGCTGCGTGCCACACAGGTAGCGAGCGATGCCGGCACTCGGTGCGTAAGTCGACTCCATGGCGAACTGCCGGGTATGCCCGAACCAGCCTGACAACGGCTGGCGCACCACATCCACCAACGCCGGGTTGACCCACACAAACGCCTGGGAACCCGGGCCGCCGTTGAGGTACTTGTAGGTGCAGCCGATCGCATAATCGGCGCCCGCCTGATGCAGGTCGATAGGCACCGCGCCCGCCGAGTGCGCCAGGTCCCAGATGCTCAGCGCACCGCACTCATGGCTCAAGGCGGTCAGCGCCTGCATGTCGTACATGTAGCCGGTCTTGTAGTTGACGTGGGTGAGCATCACTACCGCCACGTCCTGGTCGATGGCCTGGGGCAGTTCATCCGGGCTGTTCACCAGGCGCAGGGAATAGCCCTGCTGCAGCAGTTCGGCCAGGCCCTCGGCGATGTACAGGTCGGTGGGAAAGTTGCTCGCCTCGCTGACGATGACCTTGCGATGCGGCTGGCGTTGACGCTGCACAGTCAACGCGGCGCTCAGCACCTTGAACAGGTTGATCGAGGTGGTATCGGTGATCACCACTTCGTTGTCGCGCGCGCCAATCAACGGCGCCAGGCGATTGCCCAGGCGTTGGGACAAATCCGCCCAGCCCGCGCTGTTCCAACTGCGGATCAGCCCGTTGCCCCACTCTTCGTCAATCACCGCCTGCGCCCGCTTCAACGCCGCCACCGGGCGTGCGCCGAGGGAGTTGCCGTCGAGGTAGATCACGCCCTGCGGCAAGGCGAACTGGCGGCGCAAGGGCGCCAGTGGGTCTTGGGCATCGAGGGCTTGGCAATGGCTTCGAGTGGTCATGGGCGATCCTGGTTTTTATAAGTAAGAATGGACCAAATAATGAACGAAGTTTTAGAGAATTTTCGTGCAAAGTGAGTAGCAACAGGCTAATTAAGCTGTAGGAAATTCGAATTTAACCCCCAAACACGCGGATTTATTCTAACCATGATTCTCGACGCCACCGACCTGCGCCTCCTGCATTTCCTGCAACAGGATGGCCGCATCAGCAACCAGGAACTGGCGGAAAAAGTCGCGCTGTCGCCGTCCGCCTGCCTGCGCCGTTTGCGCTTGCTGGAGAGCGAGGGAATCATCAGCGGCTATCGCGCGGTGTTAAACGCAGAGCAACTGGGGATTGAACTGGAGGCCATCGTCCACCTGTCTTTGCGCCAGGATGTGGAGGATTGGCATGAGACGTTCATCAAGAAGGTGCAAGGCTGGCCGGAAGTGGCCAGCGCCTATGTGATCACCGGCGCCAGCAACTATGTGCTGCGGGTGCAGGCCCGCAACCTCAAGCACTTTTCGGACTTTATCGTGAACCACCTGAACCGCACGGCGGGAGTGATGGATATACGCTCGGAGATTGTGTTGCAGAAGATCAAGGACCGGGATGAGGTGCTTGACCTGGTCATCCGCAAATAGAAATAGCATCACCGGTCTAATGTGGGAGGGGGCTTGCCCCCGATAGCGGTGGATCAGTCAAGTATGGGTTGACTGGCACACTGCAATCGGGGGGCAAGCCCCCTCCCACATTGTTTGATCGCGTTTTAATCTTCGAGGGCGCGCACGCGCTGCATGCGCTTTTGCTCCACCGGCGCATCGGCAGTCTGCAACTCAAAGTCAAAATCAATCTGCGCAAACCGCCCTTCCACGCCAAACTCTCGCGCCAACTGCGGATCTTCACTGAAGCGAATCTCGGCGATCAACTCATCCCGCGTCGCATAGGCAAAATCATCATGCAGGTACGGGTCATCCGACAGGTTGATCTGCGTGGTCAGGTGCCGATGCCCCGGCGCCGAAATGAAGAAGTGAATATGCGCCGGCCGCTGCCCGTGGCGCCCCAGTTGATCAAGCAATTGCTGAGTCGGCCCGGTCGGCGGGCACCCATAGCCCGACGGTACGATGCTACGGAAACGGTAGTTACCCTGGGCATCGGTCTCGATGCGTCGGCGCAGGTTGAACGCCGATTGCGTCGGGTCGAACCACGAATACGTGCCACCGGTATTGGCCTGCCACACATCCACAATTGCCCCGGCCAGCGGCTTGCCCTCGGTGTCACGCACTTGCCCGCGCATGAACAGCGGCACCGCTTCATCGTTGCCATCATCCAACCGTGCCTCGACCTTCGACAGCGGCGCACCGGCCACATACAACGGGCCTTCGATGGTGCGCGGCGTACCACCGGATTTGCCGGCCTCCTCATCGGCCGCGTCCATCAACAGGTCGAGGTAATGCTCCAGGCCCAGCCCGGCGGCGAGCAGACCGGCTTCCTGGTTTTTGCCCAAGTCGTTCAGATAGTTGACCGCCTTCCAGAATTCTTCCGGGGTCACTTCCAGGTCTTCGATGATGTTCACGGTGTCGCGCAGGATCCGGTAAATCAGCGCCTTGGTGCGCGGGTTACCGCCGTCGTTGAGGTTGCCACTGGCTTCTTCGAGAAACTGTTGGGCATGGGCAGTCTGGGACAGTCGGATGGACATGGTGCATTCCTCATCTTGTAGTTATTAGGGTGAAAACCGGCTTAGCGGTCATCCTCATGGATCGACGAAGGGTGACGGCACAGGGCATTCACTTCGATGGCCATGTAGGGAAAGAGCGGCAGTTGCATCAGCAAATCGTGCAGGTCCTGCACGCTGTCGACATCGAACACGCTGTAGTTGGCGTAGTGCCCGGCGATGCGCCACAGGTGGCGCCATTTGCCTTCCTGTTGCAGGCGCTGCGCCAGGGCTTTTTCTTCGGCCTTGAGGCCAGCGGCGCGCTCGGGGTTCATATCGAGGGGCAGGTTCACGGTCATTTTTACGTGGAACAACATGGCAGGTGCCTCTTAGTGTTTGTCACGACGGAAGAACGCCAGACGCTCTTCATCGATGGCCAGGCCCAGGCCCGGTGCGGTGGAGACATGCAGCTGGAAATCGCGGTACACCGGCGGCTCGGTGAGGATGTCTTCGGTGAGCAACAACGGGCCGAACAGTTCGGTGTCCCACGCCAGTTTGCTCAGCGTGAGAAAGGCATGGGCCGACGCCAGGGTGCCGATGCCGCCTTCCAGCATGGTGCCGCCGTACAGGCCGATGCCCGCCGCTTCGGCAATCGCCGCCGTACGCAACACCGCACGCGGGCCGCCGTTCTTGGCGATCTTGAGGGCGAACACCGAGGCAGCGCCTTCGCGGGCCAGGTTGAAGGCATCCTCGACACACTCGATGGACTCATCCGCCATGATCGGCGCCGGGCTCGACAGGTTGAGCCGCGCCATACCGCCCCGGTTGTTGCGTGAGATGGGCTGCTCGATCAGGTCGATGCCGTTGTCGCCGAGCACCTTGCACGCCCGCAATGCCACCGCCTCGTCCCAGGCCTGGTTGACGTCGACGCGCACACTGGCGCGGTCGCCCAGGGCTTTTTTGATCGCGATCACATGGGCCAAGTCGTGACTGACTTCACCGGCGCCGATCTTCAATTTGAAAATGCGGTGGCGGCGCAGGTCGAGCATTTTTTCGGCTTCGGCAATGTCCTTTTCCGTGTTGCCGCTGGCCAGGGTCCAGGCCACCGGCAAGGCATCGCGCACACGGCCGCCGAGCAGTTCGCTGACCGGCAGGTTCAGGCGTTTGCCCAGGGCATCGAGCAAGGCGCTTTCGATCCCGGACTTGGCAAAGGTGTTGCCGCGAATGCTGCGCTCCAGGCGCAACATGACCGCGTTGATATTGCTCGCGTCTTGGCCGATCAGCAGCGGCGCGAAGTGGCGGTCGATGTTGACCTTGATGCTGTCGGGGCTTTCGTTGCCGTAGCTCAGGCCGCCAATGGTGGTGGCCTCGCCAATGCCTTCGATGCCGTCGGCGCAGCGCAGGCGGATGATCACCAAGGTCTGGTTTTGCATCGTGTGCATCGCCAGCTTGTGCGGGCGGATGGTGGGGAGGTCGACGATGATCGTGTCGATCGACTCGATGGCGCAAATCGGCATGGCTATACCCGTTGGGTTCTTTATAGATTTGAGCCGATTCTGTGCCGTATTTTTAAAGGCTTCCAATATAGAATGGGTCTCGAGCAATACCCTGAAGGTATGAAAGGAGCCGTCATGGAACTGCGTCACCTGCGCTATTTCCAGGTGCTGGGGGAAACCCTCAACTTCACTCGCGCCGCCGAACGTTTGCACATCGCCCAGCCGCCGTTGAGCCGGCAGATCCAGCAATTGGAGGATGAGTTGGGCGTGATCCTGCTCGAACGTGGCCGGCCGCTGCGGCTGACCGAGGCCGGGCGATTCTTCTATGAACACGCCAATGTGCTGCTGGAACAACTGAGCAAGGTCTGCGACAACACGCGGCGCATCGGCCAGGGCGAGAAGACTTGGCTGGGCATCGGCTTTGCGCCCTCGACCCTCTACGGCGTGCTGCCGGAACTGATTCGCCGGCTGCGCACCCATGAGGCGCTGGAGCTGGAGTTGGGGTTGTCGGAAATGACCACCTTGCAGCAGGTCGAAGCGCTCAAGGCCGGGCGCATCGATGTGGGATTCGGGCGGATTCGCATCGACGACCCGGCCATTGTCCAGCGCGTCTTGGTCGAGGATCGGCTGGTCGCTGTGCTGCCTGCCGGCCATCCGTTGCTGGGCGCGCCCACCACCCTCGCCCAACTGGCCGCCGAGCCTTTTGTGCTCTACCCCGGCAACCCACGCCCCAGCTACGCCGACCATGTGATCGCACTGTTCGACGCCCATGGCTTGAGCCTCAAGGTGGCGCAATGGACCAACGAATTGCAGACCGCCATCGGCCTGGTCGGCGCCGGCATGGGCGTGACGCTGGTGCCCGCGTCGGTGCAGGTACTGCACCGTGCGGACATCGGCTACACGCCGGTGGTGGAGGCCACGGCGACCTCGCCAATCATTCTGAGCCGACGGGTGAATGACCAGTCGCCGGGGCTGAATCATTGCCTGCAACTGGTGGAAGAGCTCATCTGATTTATCCCAAACACTACAAAACCCCTGTGGGAGCTGGCTTGCCTGCGATAGCGGTGGGTCAGCTCGCACATCAGCTGACTGACACATCGCTATCGCAGGCAAGCCAGCTCCCACATTTGGATCTTCATTGTATTCAAAGGCTGCGCAGGCGCTTGCGCTGCAGGGTTTGGCTGGGGGACTCGTCGAACAATTTTCGATACTCCGCCGAGAACCGCCCCAGGTGAGTAAAGCCCCAGCCCAGGGCAATCTCAGAGATGGTGCGCGTAGAGCCGTGCTCAAGGATTGCCTGGCGCACCGCAGAAAGCCGATGCTTCTTCAAATAAGCCATCGGCGACAGCGCAAAGTACTTGCGAAACGCATCGAACAGCTTGAACCGCGACACACCCGCAGCGGCTTCCAGGTCTTCCAGGTGCACCGCTTCGCGGGCGTTGTCGTGGATGTACTGGCGCGCACGGATCAGGTATTGCGGCAGTTTCACCCCCAGTACATCGCGCAGCTCTTCGGAGTAGTTGTTCGGCTGGGCCAGGATCAGCCCCTTGATCAACGAGCTTTCCAGGTCGCGGGTAAACGCGGCCTGCTCATACAACTCGCTGCCGTGCTCCAGTTCTGCAATGAAGTAGCGCGCCATGCGCCACCACGCCGCCGAAGCGCCGTCCACCGCGTCCATCCCCGGCTCAAAGCGCAGCGGCGCATCAATCGGCCGTTGCAGCAAACCCTCCAGGGACTCACTCATCGCCGCCCGCGTGATCACCACCTGCAACTTGCGACAGTCGCCGGAAATCGCCAGCACCTGGTGCTCGTTGGGCGAGATAATCACGCCCTGGTCGCGGTTGGAGTTCAGGCGCTCACCGTTCTTGCTCAACTCCTGCTCGCCCACCAGGGGCAGGCTCAGGCTGTAGCTACTGAAGTGCTCGGCGTCTTCGATGTCGATGGTCACGTCGGTGCCGTATTCGATCACACCCAAGGTGGTGGCGCGGGACTTGAACATATTGGCACTGTGGTGGAAACGCAGGCGCTCGGGCGTGGCGGTGGCCAGGCGATGGGGCCCGCAGATGCCGGACATCCAGCTGCGTGCGCCTTCCAGGTCGAAGCGTTGAATCGTTTGGCTGCTCATCAGGGTGCACCCACGGCGGTTAGGCTGTTGCGCGCTCTGATGGCGCGTCGTTGTTGTTCGACAGCAAATAATGCGCCACGCCGACGCAATGGCCAGCGGGTGGATAGCAATGGTCGACTAAGTGGATAAGACGCCGACTTTTACGGCCATTGCCCTGCCAGACAGTAGCGCATCCCGTCACCGCTGCGCACCGGGTTGGGTATTTGCTGCCCAATTATCCGGCGCAGGTTCCCCCACTAAGCGGATAGCCCCCGCCCTGCCCCGATGCCTCTAATAAACCACCGATTAGCCCTATCAAAAGGTGCCTCCCATGAGTGGTGCAAGAAGCGTCGAACAGTGGAAAACATTTATCGAAGGTTGCCTGGATTTTCGCCCGGCGGATGAAGTGTTCCGCATCGCCCGTGACATGTTCACCGAGCCGGAGCTGTTCGATCTGGAGATGGAACTGATCTTCGAAAAAAACTGGATCTACGCCTGCCACGAAAGCGAACTGGCGAACAACCATGACTTCGTGACGATGCGCGCCGGGCGCCAGCCGATGATCATCACCCGCGACGGCGAGGGCCAACTCAACGCGCTGATCAATGCCTGCCAGCATCGCGGCACCACTTTGACGCGGGTCGGCAAGGGCAACCAGTCCACCTTCACTTGCCCGTTCCATGCCTGGTGCTACAAGAGCGATGGCCGGCTGGTGAAGGTCAAGGCGCCGGGGGAATACCCGGAGGGTTTCGACAAGGCGACGCGCGGGCTGAAGAAGGCTCGCATCGAGAGCTACAAAGGCTTCGTGTTCATCAGCCTGGATGTGACAGGCACCGACAGCCTGGAAGACTTCCTGGGCGACGCCAAAGTGTTCTTCGACATGATGGTCGCCCAGTCCGCTACCGGTGAGTTGGAGGTATTGCCAGGCAAATCCGCCTACACCTACGACGGCAATTGGAAGCTGCAAAACGAGAATGGCCTGGACGGTTATCACGTCAGCACCGTGCACTACAACTACGTGGCCACGGTGCAGCATCGCCAGCGAGTGAACACCGAAAACGGCACCGGCGCAGGTAGCACCCTGGACTACAGCAAGCTTGGCGCGGGTGACGCCAACACCGACGACGGCTGGTTTGCCTTCAACAATGGCCACAGTGTGTTGTTCAGCGACATGCCCAACCCCAGCGTGCGCTCCGGCTACGCCACCATCATGCCGCGCCTGGTGGAAGAACACGGCCAGCCAAAGGCCGAGTGGATGATGCACCGCCTGCGCAACCTGAATATCTACCCGAGCCTGTTCTTCCTCGACCAGATCAGCTCGCAGCTGCGCATCATCCGCCCGGTGGCGTGGAACAAAACCGAGATCATCAGCCAGTGCCTGGGGGTGAAGGGCGAATCCGACGCGGATCGCGAAAACCGTATTCGCCAGTTCGAGGACTTTTTCAACGTGTCCGGCATGGGCACGCCGGATGACCTGGTGGAATTCCGCGAGGCCCAGCGCGGTTTCCAGGGCCGTCTGGAACGCTGGAGCGACATCTCACGCGGCAGCCATCGCTGGGAAACCGGCCCCACGCCGAACAGCGAAGCCATCGGCATCCAACCAGCCATGACCGGCACCGAATTCACCCATGAAGGCCTTTACGTGAACCAGCACCGCAACTGGCAGCAATTCCTGCTCAAGGGCTTGGACAACCAAGCGCTGACACTGCGGGAGGTGGAATGATGAATGCGCAACTGCAGTACCAGATCGAGCAGTTCTTCTACCGTAAATCCGAGCTGTGCGACGCCCAGGACTGGGACGCCTATGTGCAGCTGTTCGACCCGCAGAGTGAGTTCCACCTGCCGCAATGGGACTCGGAACACGTCTACACCCGTGATCCCAAGCGCGAGATGTCGTTGATTTATTACGCCAACCGCTCGGGCCTGGAAGACCGTGTGTTCCGTTTGCGCACCGGCAAAGCCGCGTCGGCCACACCGATGCCGCGCACCTTGCACCTGATCAATAACGTGCGCATTGCCGAGCAGGCGGATGGAACGCTGGAGGTGAAATTGAACTGGCACACGTTGTTCTATCGATTGGCTACGTCGGAGCAGTTCTACGGACAGGCTACCTACAGCCTCAAGCCCCATGACGACAGTTGGTTGATCACCCGCAAGCACGCGCTGCTGCTCAACGACACCATCAACTCGGTGCTGGATTTCTATCACCTTTGACAGCCGACAGTGACTTGTAGTGAGCGGGCTTGCCCCGCGCTGGGCTGCGCAGCGGCCCCAAAAGCTTGGGAGCGCTGCGCACTCCAGCGCGGGGCAAGCCCGCTCACTACAGTTATTGAATCCATGGAGAATGGTGGATGAATCACAAAGTGGCTTTCAGTTTTGCCGACGGCAAGACTCTGTTCTTCCCGGTGGGTGCGAATGAAATCCTGCTGGATGCGGCACTGCGTAACGGCATCAAGATCCCGCTGGATTGCCGTGAAGGTGTGTGCGGCACCTGCCAGGGTCGTTGCGAGTCCGGCGATTACAGCCAGGACTATGTAGACGAAGAAGCCCTGTCCAGCCTCGACCTGCAACAGCGCAAGATGCTCAGTTGCCAGACGCGGGTGAAGTCTGACGCAACGTTTTACTTCGACTTTGATTCGAGCCTGTGCAACGCGCCGGGGCCGGTTCAGCTCAAGGGTACCGTGAGTGCGGTGGAACAGGTGTCGGCCAGCACGGCGATCCTGCAGGTAGAGTTGGATCAGGCGCTGGACTTCCTGCCGGGCCAATATGCGCGCCTAGCGGTGCCTGGCACGGACAGTTGGCGGTCGTACTCCTTCGCCAACCTGCCGGGCAATCACCTGCAATTTTTGGTGCGCCTGTTGCCCGATGGGGTGATGAGCAACTACCTGCGCGAACGCTGCCAAGTGGGCGATGAGCTGTTGATGGAAGCGCCCCTCGGCGCCTTCTACCTGCGCCACGTCACCAAGCCATTGGTACTGGTGGCGGGTGGCACCGGCTTGTCGGCCCTGCTGGGCATGCTCGATGAACTGGCCACCAATGGTTGCGACCAACCGGTGCATCTGTATTACGGCGTGCGCGGTGCCGAGGACTTGTGCGAAGCGGCGCGTATCCAGGGTTATGCTGCAAAAATCGTGGGCTTTCGCTATACCGAAGTCCTCAGCGCCCCCTCCGACGATTGGCCCGGCAAGCGCGGCTACCTCACCGAGCATTTTGACCTGGCCGAATTGCGGGACAGTTCGGCGGATATGTACCTGTGCGGCCCCCCTCCAATGGTCGAATCCATCCAGCAATGGCTGTCGGATCAGGCACTTGATGGCGTTCAGCTGTATTACGAAAAGTTTACGCAGAGTAATATCTGACCCCTCAGCACTTCTGAGGGGCTGATGCGGCGTGCACTCAACCCTGAGAAAAACAAGTAGAAGGGAATGTTAATGGCGGATGACATGGTTAACCCGGTGGGCCTCAAGCGTGGCCTGAAGAACCGGCACATTCAGCTGATCGCCTTGGGAGGGGCGATTGGCACGGGGTTGTTCCTCGGCTCGGCCGGGGTGCTCAAGTCGGCGGGGCCGTCGATGATCCTGGGTTACGCGATTGCGGGTTTCATCGCGTTCCTGATCATGCGCCAGCTCGGCGAGATGATCGTCGAAGAGCCGGTGGCCGGCTCCTTCAGCCACTTCGCCCACAAATACTGGGGCGGCTACGCTGGCTTCCTGGCGGGCTGGAACTACTGGGTGCTCTACGTGCTGGTGGGCATGGCCGAACTGACGGCGGTGGGTAAGTACATCCAGTTCTGGTGGCCGGAGATCCCGACCTGGGTCAGTGCACTGGTGTTCTTTGTCGCGGTGAACCTGATCAACACCCTGAACGTGAAGTTCTTTGGTGAAGCCGAGTTCTGGTTCGCGATCATCAAGGTGGTGGCGATTGTCGGCATGATCGTGCTCGGCTGCTACCTGCTGTTCAGCGGTACCGGCGGCCCGCAAGCCACGGTCAGCAACCTGTGGAGCCACGGCGGGTTCTTCCCGAATGGCGGCATGGGGCTGTTGATGTCCATGGCGTTCATCATGTTCTCGTTCGGTGGCCTGGAGCTGGTCGGCATCACTGCCGCCGAAGCCAGCGAGCCGCGCAAAGTGATCCCGAAAGCGATCAACCAGGTGGTCTACCGGATCCTGATTTTCTACGTGGGTGCCCTGACCGTGCTGCTGTCGCTGTACCCGTGGGACCAACTGCTGCAAACCCTCGGCGCCTCGGGCGATGCCTACAGTGGTAGCCCGTTCGTGCAGATCTTCTCGCTGATCGGCAACGACACCGCCGCACACATCCTCAACTTCGTGGTGCTGACCGCGGCGCTGTCGGTGTACAACAGCGGCGTGTACTGCAACAGCCGCATGCTGTTCGGCCTGGCCGAGCAAGGTGATGCACCGAAATCGCTGATGAAGCTGAACAAACAAGGCGTGCCGATCCGCGCCCTGGCGATTTCAGCGTTGGTGACGATGCTGTGTGTAGTGGTCAACTATGTGGCACCGCAGAGTGCACTGGAGCTGCTGTTCGCGCTGGTGGTTGCCTCGTTGATGATCAACTGGGCGCTGATCAGCATCACCCACATCAAGTTCCGCAAAGCCATGGGCGAACAAGGCCTGACGCCGTCGTTCAAGACCTTCTGGTTCCCGTTCAGCAACTACCTGTGCCTGGCGTTCATGGTGATGATCATCAGCGTGATGCTGGCGATTCCAGGCATCAGCGAGTCGGTGTATGCGATGCCGGTGTGGGTGGGGATTATCTACATTGCTTACCGTTTGCGGGTTCGCAAGAGTAACGCGGCAGCTACCGCACAGTAATACCTGTGGGAGCCGGGCTTGCCCGCGATGCAGGCGACTCGGTTTCCAGTGAGACCGAGGTGATGCCATCGCAGGCAAGCCAGCTCCCACAGTTTTGAATGTATTAAAACTGAAAAGCCCCGGTAATCCGGGGCTTTTTGTTTAGAGCGTTGAGCGAACTCGCCACAACTCGGGGAACAACACTGTGTCGAGCATCTTGCGCAAATACCCCACACCTTCCGTGCCGCCCGTGCCGGGCTGGAAGCCGATGATCCGCTCTACCGTCGTCACATGGCGGAAGCGCCATTGGCGGAACGAGTCCTCCAGGTCGATAAACTTCTCGGCCAACTGATACAAATCCCAATACCGGCTTGGATCGCGATATACCTCGCGCCACGCCGCCTCCACCGATTCATCGTGAACCGTCGCCGCCGTCGGGTCGCGCTCGGCACGTTTCGGGTCAATCGCCAGGCCGGCCTTGATCATCAGGTTGATCGCTTCGTCGTACAGCGACGGCGTGGCAATCGCCACTTTCAACTCGTTCAACAGCTCTGGCCGATGGGCGTGAGGCCGCAACAGCGCCGCGCTTTTGTTGCCGAGGATAAATTCGATCTCGCGGTACTGGAACGACTGGAAACCCGACGACTGCCCCAGGAACGGGCGGATCGACTTGTACTCCGACGGCGTCATCGTCGCCAGCACGGCCCAGGCGTGCACCAACTGATCGAAGATCCGCGACACCCGCGCCAGCATCTTGAACGCTGGCGGCAACTCGCCCAGGCGCACGTGTTCGCGGGCGGCCTTGAGTTCGTGGAGCATCAGTTTCATCCACAGCTCGGACGTCTGGTGCTGGATGATGAAGAGCATTTCGTTGTGGTCCGGCGACAGCGGGTGCTGGGCGCTGAGGACTTTGCCCAGGTCCAGGTAATCGCCGTAGCTCATGGACTCGGAGAAATTCAGTTCGGCGTTATGCCATTCTTCAGGCGGCTGGTAGTCAGCAGAGAAAGGACATTGGCTCATCGCGTGGGCTCCTTGAGCGGACGGAGAATGGCGCGGACGGGGCTCGCGTCGAGGTTGGCGAAACGCAGCGGCAGGGCGATCAATTCATAGTCGCCCTCCGGTACGTCATCGAGCACGATGCCTTCGAGAATCGCCATGCCACGGCGCGCCACGGCGTTGTGGGAATCCATGGTCTTGGACTGTTGCGGGTCCAGGGATGGCGTATCGATGCCGATCAAGCGCACACCCAGGCTGGCAAGCAGCTCGATGGTTTGCGGAGCGATGGCGGTGAAATTCGAATCCCATTCAGTCAGCGGCGCTTGTGGATAAGTGCGCAGCAACACGCGCTCGGGCAAGTTATCCACACGGCCTTGCAACTGATGCGGCTGCACCAGCGCGCCGCTGTCCAGGCAATGCAGCACCCGGCATGGGCCCATGTACACATCCAGCGACACTTCGCCAATCGGCGCACCGTCCGCGCTGTAATGCAGCGGCGCGTCCACATGGGCGCCGGTGTGCGGAGACAAGGTGATACGCCCGACATTCACCGGACACTCCGGGCCAAACTGCCACACGCGCTCTTCCTGGAACGGCGTATCCCCCGGCCAGGTCGGGGTCGCCGTACTCAAGGGCGGGCTGATATCCCACCACGTTTTTATTGGGTTCATTTGAAGGCTCTCGGCGGTTACTGGGGTGAATGATACGAGGGCCGGCTGCGAATTTTCTTGCGAATTCTGGCGTGAAGCGGGAAATCTTTCGCACTTACTGCGAGGAAATGGCGAATTGATGATGGGTTATATCAAATAAACACCGCTGCGCTTCTGGGCATCCCGATGTCGAGTTCAGACCACTGACGCAATGCCCTAGGCCTTAGGGTGGACCTTTCCATTCCCTGCCCTGGAGACATCATGTCCAAGCCCATCACCGTACTGCGCGACACCCACCCCCTGCCGGTCCTGGACGCCTGCAAATGGGAAAAACTCGAAGGCGATCCGCATACCGTCAATCTCAACGCCTACACCAGCGAAGACGGCAGCAAGATCATGGGCACCTGGATCTGCACCCCGGGCAAGTGGTACGTGGACTACGTGAAGTGGGAATACTGCCACTTCCAGGAAGGCTACTGCATCATCACGCCCGAGGGGTTGGCGCCGATTCACTTGCGGGCTGGGGATATCTTTGTGGTGGAACCAGGGATGAAGGGGACGTGGGAAGTTGTGGAGACAGTGCGTAAGTATTTTGTGTTTGCTTGAGCCGCAAAAACCCGGGAGCCCACTATTAGCAGGCTCCCGGAAACGCCCCTATTTGGGCTTGCGATAGCTGTTGATAATCGCCGAGAAGTCCTTGCCCCCTTCCCCACGCTGGCTCATCGATTGATACAACTGCTGGGCCACAGCGCCCAGAATCACGGGTTGCTTGGCCTGACGCGCCGCTTCGGTGGCCAGGCCCAAATCCTTGAGCATCAGGTCGGCACCGAACCCACCGGTGTAACCCCGCGACGACGGCGCGGTTTCGATCACCCCCGGCCATGGGTTGTAGGTATCGGAACTCCAGCAACGTCCGGTCGAGCTGTTGATGATGCCGGCCAGCACCTGGGTGTCGATCCCCAGCGCATCGCCCAAGGCCATGGCCTCACTGACGCCGACCATGCTGATCCCCAACAACAAGTTGTTGCAGATCTTGGCGATTTGCCCCGTGCCCACATCACCGCAGTGCACGATGTTGCGGCCCATCTGCGCCAGCACCGGCTGCAGAGTGGCGAACAGTTCCGGGGTAGCGCCGACCATGAAGGTCAGCGTCCCGGCTGCGGCGCCGCCCGTGCCTCCGGAGACGGGGGCGTCGGCTACGGCCACACCTTGTTTGGCCGCCACAGCCGCTACGTCGCGGATGGTCTGCGGGTCGATGGTGCTGCAATCCACCGCCGGTACGCCTTTACCGATGCCGGCAAGTACACCGTCTTCATTCAGCCAGACGCTGCGCACATGGGCGGCGGCGGGCAGCATGGTGATCACCAGTTCAGCGCCGCTGGCCGCATCACGCGGCGAATCGCTGATGGTGCCACCCAGCTCGGCCAGTTCCTTGAGCACCGTCTGGTTCAGGTCGAACAGGTTCAGCGCATGGCCGGCCTTGATCAGGTTGCGGGCCATGGGTGCGCCCATGTTGCCCAAGCCGATAAATGCAATCTTCATGGTCGTCTCCCGGAATCAGCGCAGGTTGATGGTGGTGTTGACGCCATCGTTGACCGTGTCGTCATCGAACCAGCGGCTGGTGACGGTCTTGGTCTGGGTGTAGAACTGCACCACTTGCTTGCCATACGGGCCCAGGTCGCCGAGCTTGGAGCCACGCGAACCGGTGAAGCTGAAGAAAGGGACGGGCACCGGGATCGGGATGTTGATGCCGACCTGGCCTACGTCGATTTCGCTCTGGAACTTGCGCGCCGCTGCGCCGCTCTGGGTGAACAGGCCGGTACCGTTGCCGAACGGGTTGGCGTTGACCAGGGCGATGGCCTCGTCGAGGGTCGCGACCTCCAGCACCACCAGCACCGGGCCGAAGATTTCCTGGGTGTAGATCTGCATATCGGTGGTCACGCCCGAGAACAGGGTCGGGCCGACAAAGTTGCCTTGCTCGAAGCCCGGCACCTTGATGTCGCGGCCGTCCAGCTCCAGCTTGGCGCCTTCTTTCACGCCGCTCTCGATGAGTTCCAGGATACGTGCCTTGGCGCGCTTGGAAATCACCGGGCCGACATCAGTGCCCGCTTCACTGCCCGCGTTGACCTTGAGCTTTTGCGCCAGCGCTTTCAGGTCCGGCAGCCATTGCTTGGACGCGCCCACCAGCACCACCACCGAGGTGGCCATGCAACGTTGGCCCGCCGCACCGAAACCGGCGCCGACCAGGGCATTGAGGGTGTGTTCGCGGTTGGCGTCCGGCAGCACCACGGCGTGGTTCTTGGCACCCATCATCGACTGCACACGCTTGCCGTGTTTGCCGGCCAAGTCGTAGACGTGAGTGCCCACGGCGGTCGAGCCCACGAAGGACACGGCCTTGATGTCTTTGTGGGTGCACAGCGCATCCACCACGTCCTTGCCGCCGTGCACCACGTTGAGCACGCCAGCCGGCACGCCAGCTTCCAGCGCCAGCTCCACCAGCAGCATCGTCGACAGTGGGTCCTGCTCGGACGGTTTGAGAACGAAGGTGTTACCGCAGGCGATGGCCATCGGGAACATCCACAGCGGGATCATCGCCGGGAAGTTGAACGGAGTAATGCCGGCGCACACGCCAATGGGTTGGCGAAGGGTGTAGGTGTCGACGCCACCAGCGACGTTTTCGGCAAACTCGCCCATCTGCAGGGTGCCGATGGAGCAGGCGTGCTCCACCACTTCCAGGCCACGGAAAATATCGCCCTCGGCATCGGCAATGGTCTTGCCCTGCTCGTTGCTGAGCACCACGGCAATGCGCTTGGAATGTTCGCGGATCAAGGCTTGCAGCTTGAGCATGATGCGCATGCGCGCGCCGATCGGCGTCAGCTTCCAGGTCTGGAAGGCGCGGTGGGCAGCGTCGATGGCAGCGTTGACTTCATCGGCAGTAGCGAACGGGACTTTGGCCAGCACCTCTTGGGTGGCCGGGTTGACGATGTCTTGCCACTCAGTGGTCTTGGACTCGACCCACTCGCCGTTGATCAGCAACTTGACCTGTTGCACGGAAATATCGGCAGATGCGTTCATGTGGTCTCCAATCTTATATTTATGCAGAGACAAGGCGCGTAACCGCCTTGGGAAATGAGGCGTTCGGACTGTTTTTGGAGTATAGATGTGCAAATCTCTAATAAGAACGCACATAAAAGCCGGACCAATATGCAAAAAAACATCACGTCGCTGGGCTCCCTGAACTGGGATGACCTGAAGTTTTTCCTCGAAGTGGCCCGCACGCGCAAGGCCAGCGTGGCCGCCAAGCGCCTGGCGGTGGACTACACCACCGTGTCGCGGCGCATCAGTTCACTGGAAGTGTCCCTCGGCACCCTGCTGTTCGAAAAATCCCGGACCAACGGTTTCGTGCTCACCACCGAGGGCCAGCGTTTACTGGGTTATGCGGAGTCCATCGAAAGCACCCTGCACATGGCCTGCGAGCAAGTCTCCGGCTCCGGCGTGGCGCTGTCGGGCCATGTGCGCATGGGCTGCACCGAAGGGTTCGGGAGCTTTTTCGTCACCCCGCAGTTGAGCCACTTCGTCGACACCTACCCGGCGATCTCGGTAGACATCCTGCCCTTGCCCCACTTCATCAGCCTGTCCAAGCGCGAAGCCGACATCGTCATCGCCCTGGAACGCCCGGAACATGGGCCGTATGTGTGCTGCAAACTGTGCGACTACAAATTGCAGCTGTACGCGACCCAGGAATACCTGGACCAGCACCCACCGATCCGCAAACCGGCTGATTTGGCCGAGCATCCGTTTATCAGCTATGTGGATGACTTGGCGTTCAGCTCGGAGTTGCTGTATCTGGCAAACGTGGTGCCCGGCGCCAGCGCTAGCCTGCGCAGTACCAGCGTGATCGCGCAGTACGTGGCGGCGCAGCAGGGTCGGTCGATGGCGATATTGCCGTGTTTTTTGGCGGCGCAGGATCCACGGTTGTTGCCGGTGTTGGGGGAGCAGATTTCCATCACTCGCCAGTTCTGGATGTATTGCCGGGAGGATTTGCGCAAGTTAAAGCGGATTACGTTGTTGTGGGACTACATCAGGGAAGTGACGGAGCAGAATCAGGGGTTGTTGATGGGGGAGACAAGGGATATGTGGTTTGCGGAATAATTAGAAAGAGATGAGCAAACCAGACGATGACGCCAGGTACCTAAGCGAACACGGTCTCAAACACACCACAAATCACCTGTAGGAGCCCGCTTGCCGGCGGTAGCATCCTCAAGACCGCCATCGCCGGCAAGCCAGCTCCTACAGTTGATTGGGTTTCACATTGAGATTGGCGGGACGGGTTCAGTCCGCAATCACCACAATCGACACCCGCCGATTCTCCGTGCGCCCTGCCACCGTGGTGTTCGGCGCCACCGGCTCGCTGCTACCCAGCCCGCGCAGTTGAATGTTTTCTTCCTTCATGCCCACACCGGTCAACACCGCTGCCACGCTTTTTGCGCGGCGCAGGGACAGTTGCTGGTTGTAGGTTTCCTTGCCCGACGCATCGGTGTGGCCGTCGACGCGCACGCGTTCGATACCGACGCCCAGCAGGGCTTTGCCGATGCGTTGGACGATGTCGGTGCTGGGTTGGTTGAGGGTTTCGACATCGCTGCCGAACAGCACTTTGCCGGACAGGCCGAATGCCCAACCGTCGTCGGTCAGCTCAAAACCTTGTTGCTTGAGAACGGCCACTTGCGCCGGGGTCAGGCCTTTGGGGAGCGGCGTCTGGCAGCCGCCGAGGGCGAGCAGTGCTACCAGCAGGGTGATAAACATGAAACGTGCGGTCGTGAACAAGGGGTCAACTCCTGTGTTGAACGTTGACGACGGGGTTATCCGACTCCGCCGTTTGCTGGCCGCCCGAGGACAAACGCTTGGCCTGGTACATCGCTGCGTCGGCGGCGTTGAGCAAGGTGCCAGGGGTGGCGCCATGATCGGGGTAGATCGCAATGCCGATACTGAGGGAGGTCAATACCTGGGTGTTGCCGGGCACGGGGATGGGCAGGTCCATGCTGGCGATGATCTTTTCGGCAATACGCTCGGCGTCTTGCGCCTTGTGCAAAGGTGCCAGCAGGATGGCGAACTCATCGCCGCCCAGGCGCGCCACCAGGTCGTCTTCACGCAATTGCGCACGCACGCGCTCGGCGACGGCGACGAGGACGGCGTCGCCGGCGGCGTGGCCAAAGCTGTCGTTGATCTCTTTGAAACGGTCACTGTCGAGGTATAGCACCGCCACCTGTTCTTTGGCCTTGGCTGCGCTGCGCAGGGCGCGGATCAAACGGCCTTCGAAGAACGCACGATTGGGCAGGCCGGTCAGGCTGTCGTGGTTGGCCTGGTGGGCGAGGGATTCGTTCTCGCTTTGCAGGTGGCTTTGCCAGGCTTCCATTTCGCCGAGCAAGGCATTGAAGTCACTGCCCAGGCTGTCGAGTTCGGCGATACGCGCCGGCGGCACGCGGCGGTCGAAGTCGCGCTCGCTGCGGGCGGCGTGGGCCACGGCGGCAAGGCTTTGCAGCGGGCCGGTAATGCCGCGCAACAGGCGTCGCGCCAGGTGTAGGGCAATCCACGCGCTAAGCGCGGTGCAGATGAGGATCCCGGCCAGGCCGCTGAGCAGGAAGCGCAGCAGGCTACCGCCGTGGCCGGTGAGATGAATGCTGCCGATGGCTTTGCCTTGATGCAGGATCGGCTGGCTGATGGGTTGTTCGAGCAGGGTATGCGCCAACTCCAACTCGACCCGCGAGAGCATGCTGGTTTCCGGGCGTATCCACTTCGCCAACAGCTTGCCATTGGCATCGAATACTTCGGCCTCAGCCACTTCTTCTGTGGAGGCGATCAGGCTGAGGGCTTCAGTGGCCGCCGCGCTGTCGTTGAACACCACCGCCGCTTCCACCGTGTAGTTGATAGAACGTGCGATCAGGTGCAGGTTGTGCTCGGCATAAACCCGCAGCGCCAGAACGCCGAGCAGGGTCAGTGAGACGCTCGCCAGCGCCACCGCCACCAGCGCCAGGATCATGTGCCCCCGGCCGATGACGGAACGCAGGGTCGGCCGCGCTTTGACGGCTTTCATGACGCCGGCGCTCGGCGACGGGACAACTGCAGCACGCTGGGATGAATGCGCACGCCGCTGCGGGCGACGGAGTCGAGGTTGACCTCAAACGACACCTGCTCATCGCTCACGCGCAGGCAGAACAGACTGCCCACGGTGCATTGGTCGCCGCCTTCGCTGATGCTCAGCACCGGATGACCGATCAACGACGTGAACAGCTGGCTGCGCTCATCAGCACTGAGCTTGCCGATGTACACCGCGTCGCACGCATTGACGATATCGGGATGGCTGGCCAGCAAACGCTGCACCACCACTGGGCGACCGGTGGCCTGGGTGGTGCCTTTGATCAGGTCGTCGGTGTATTGAGTCGGGCCGACGATGCACAGGCGCAATTGCGCAGGTTCTACCGGCCAGCGCGCATAACTGAGGATACCGAGTACCACTTGGGTGACGGCCTGCGCGCGATGGGCGGCAAGGCTCGCAGGGTCGGGCGCCTGGGCGAAGGTGTGTGGCGCGAACACGCACAGGAGCGCCACCAGCAGCATGCGTCTCCAGCTCAAACTGCGCTCTGTGGGCGAGACAGCCACGTTCATGCAGCGATTCTCTCAGGTGTTTTTTAGATGATGCCGCAACGATAGCACAGCGGCGGAAAACCCCGCGAAGAGTAGGTCTTCGCAGGGGGCGCTATTTTTCCAGAAAAATCAGGCGACTGAACCAGAAATCTGACATGACCTAGCAGTCAGTTATTTTCGGATTCGTGACCCAACTCCAGCATCAACCCACTCAAGCGCTTGACCTTGCGCCTCACGGCTTCTTCAAACACGCCGCCTCGGGGCTCGATCAGGCTGAACCAGCGCTTGGCCCTTGTGATGCCGGTGTAGATCAGCTCTTTGGTCAGCACCGGGTTCAACGCATCCGGCAGGATCAGCGCGGTATGGGTGAACTCCGAGCCCTGGGATTTGTGCACGGTCATGGCGTACACGGTTTCTACATCGTTCAGACGGCTGGGCAGCACAAATCGCACACCGCCCTGACCGTCATTGCGTGGGAAGGCCACGCGCAGCATCTGGGGGCCGCCGTCGCTTTCGGGCAATTTCAGCGCGATGCCGATGTCACCGTTCATCAGGCCCAGGCCGTAATCGTTACGGGTCATCAGCACCGGGCGGCCTTCGTACCATTGCTCGTCGCCTTCGATCAACCGCACCTTGCGCAGGGCGGCGGTGATGCGCAGGTTCAGACCTTCCACGCCCCAGGGACCTTTGCGTACCGCGCAGAGCAGTTGGAAAGCGTCGAAGGCTTGCAGCAGTTGTTGCGCCCAGTGGGTCCAGGCTTGGCTTTCACGGGGCGTATCCGGCGACGGACGGGCGCTTTGCAACAGGTTGAGGTAATAGCGATAGCCCTCGGCACCGTCACCCTGCCCGTCCAGCACCAAGCGTTCCAGGGCGTGATCGTGTTCGCCCTTGAGGCTGACGCAAAACAGATCAGCGTGACTCCGCGCGGCTAGCAGTTTGCGGGCTTCCTCTGCGTTTTGCTGGTTGACCCAACGCGCCAGTTGGCCGATGCCGCTGCCTTCGCCGAAACGTCGCGAGTAACGCAGCATCACTACCTGCTGGGCCAAGGGGTGGCTGGCGTCGAGGTCTTCCTGCAGGCCGCTGGCGCTGAGGTCTTCACCGCTGACGGCTTGCAGCCATTGGCGGGTCTCGGCGCTGTAGAAACCGGCTTCGGCGTCGCGACACAAGTCACCGAGGACGGCGCCCGCCTCCACCGATGCGAGTTGATCCTTGTCGCCCAGCAGTACCAGGCGCGCATGGGGCGGCAAGGCGTCGAGCAGATTAGCCATCATTTCCAGGTCGATCATCGAGGCTTCGTCCACCACCAGCACATCCAGGGGCAGCGGATTGCCGAGGTGATGACGAAAATGCCGCGTGCCTGGGCGACTGCCCAGCAAGCGGTGAACGGTGGTGACCTGGGTCGGGATTTTTTCCTTCACGCTGTCCGGCACTTTCAGTGACAGCACTTGTTGGCTGATGGACTCGGTGAGGCGTGCGGCGGCCTTACCGGTGGGCGCGGCCAGGCGAATGCGCAATGGACTGCCGGACTCCACAGCCGGCGCCTGCAACAGCGCGAGCAAGCGCACCACGGTGGTGGTTTTGCCAGTGCCAGGGCCGCCGGTGACGATGCTGAATGCGCCGCGTGTAGCCAGGGCGCAGGCGAGCTTTTGCCAGTCGATCACGCCGTCAGGCGGCGGTTGATCGAACAGGCTGTTGAGGCGCTGCGGCAAATCGACGGCCACGTTTTCCTGGCTGGCAAGACGCAGGCGCAAGGCGCTGTCGATGCGCCGTTCGTAAGTCCAATAGCGGCGCAGGTACAGGCGCTTGCCGGACAGGACCAAAGGCCGACTCTGCGCGGATTCGCTGCCATCGACCGCCAGCGCGACCAGATGACTGGCGGCCAGTGCATGGCACCAGTGGGCGCCGTCCAGGCCTTCCAGTAACTGCGACGGCAGCAACATGGCGCCGGTTTGCAGGTCGCCTTCAGGCGGCAACGACAGCGCAAAGTCCGGCGCCTTGAGGGTTTCGAACAGGTCGAGGCAGACGTGACCATGGCCCAGTTGATGGCTGGTCAGCGCGGCAGCCAGCAGCACCAACGGGTCGGCCTCTGGATCGAGTTCGTGCAGGAAGCCGACGAAGGCTTTGTCCAAGGCACGCAACCAGCCACGGTCGACCCAACGCTCCAGCAATTGCACCAGGTCGGCGGCGCGGCTGAGGGGCGTCAGCTCCTCCAGCGGTAACGGCGACAGGCTCATAACAACACTCCTTGTTCCCAGGCGGGCTCAACCTTGGGCGGGATGGGCTTGCCCTGGAACAGCAGGTCCAGGCCTTCGATCAGTTCCCGCGGCGGTCGGGTGAAATACGCACCCTGACTCGCGGACTGCGTGCCCCGTAGGAAAATGTACAGCGCACCGCCGACATGGCGGTCGTAGTCGTAGTCCGGCAGGCGCGCCTTGAGTTGGCGGTGCAGGGCCAGCAGGTAAAGCACGTATTGCAGGTCGTACCGATGATCGAGGATCGACTGTTCCATGGCATCCAAGGTGTAGGCCGAATCGTCGGGGCCAAGCCAGTTGGATTTGTAGTCGGCCACGTAATAGCGGCCGTCATGCTCGAAGGTCAAATCGATGAAGCCCTTGAACATGCCGTTGAGCAGCACAGGCTCGGCGGCGACACGGGAAACGCCGTTGTGGGTGTATTGGCACACCAGCTTGTCGAGGGCGAGTACGTCGACCTTGTGGCTGGCAAACCAGAATTCCATCTCGATCTGGTACTGCTGCAAAGCGCTGAGGGAGACGTGGCCGTTGTCCACAGGCAGTGGCGTTTGCAGCAGGTGGCCGAGCCAACTGCTGAGGGTGATGATCCAACCTTCCCAGTTGCGCCGGTTGCAGCGGGCGCCCACGGCCTTTTCGATGGCCTCGGGCGTAACGCTGAAACCCTCCTCCCCAGCCCATTCCAGCAGGCCGTGCAGGAAGGTCCCTGGGTTAGGGCCACGTGGGAAACGGTGAATATCGCCGCCGGATGCCGCCACTTCGCGGGGTGCGTCGGGGTCGAGGCGTTCGTCATCGAACAGCTTCTGGGCCTGCGGGCTTTCCGGTGCTTCGAGCGTGGCGGCGCTCATGCTGTCGCCAATGCGCAAGGCGCTGTAGGAGGCTATCCACCAGTTTTCTGCAGCCTTGCGCTTGGGCAGCAAGGGCGCTCGCAGTGTGGCTTCGTTGCGCGGTGGGTGGAAAAGGATGTCTTGCGCTTCGGGCACCTGGGCGTAGTTGATTGCGGTGCAACCTTCTTGAAGGTCCAGGAGCCAGCGCGCCAAGCCGGCGGACTCACCCAACGAGGCGCCTGCACCGAGCAAATAGCCCAGCGCCGACAGGTGCAGCACGGAGCTGTTGCTGTTGCCGCGTTTGAGGTCGGCGATTCCGAGCCAGCACGCATGCTTGGCACGGGTCAGGGCTACGTAGAACAGGCGCAGGTCTTCGGCCAGGCGCTCATTGTCGGCTTGGGCGATCAGCTCAGGCGTAGGGCGCAAGCTGACTTGGGATTTGCCGTTTTCATCGTGGTAGTGCAGCGGTAAGCGGCTGCCATCCACGGGTTTGGCTGAGCAGATGAAGGGCAGGAAAACCAGGTCGTATTCCAGGCCTTTGGATTTGTGGATAGTCACGACCTTGACCAATTGCTCATCACTTTCCAGGCGCAGGATTTGTTCTTCACCCGCCTGCCCCGAGAGCGCCAGATGCTCGGCCAGATGGCGGATCAGCGCCTGTTCGCCATCCAGTTCAGAGGCAGCCTGTTGCAGCAGTTCGCTGAGGTGCAGCAGGTTAGTCAGCACACGCTCACCGTCACTGCGCGCGATCAGGGTTTGCGGCAGTTTGAAGTCGTGTAGCAGACGACGCAGCATCGGCAGCACGCCTTGGGTACGCCAGATCGCGCGGTAGCCACGGAACTGCATGACTCGGCTTTCCCACGCCAGTTCATCCTGGTTCAGACGCTCCAGTTCCGGCAGTGACAGGTTCAGGGTGACGCAGGCCAGTGCGGCGCGCAGCGGGCGCTCGACATCCGGCTCGGCGCAAGCCTTGAGCCAGGCCAGCAGGTCGTGGGCTTCCTGGGCGGCGAAGACCGAGTCCTTGTCGGACAGATAGACGCTGCGCACGCCACGGCCGGCCAACTCGGCGCGCACGGCCTGGGCCTCTTTGCCGTCGCGCACGAGGATGGCGATGTCTGACGGGCGCACGCCTTTGAAGCTGCCGTCCGGTTGTGGGAAGCCTGCGCTGCCTTGCTGCCCGCCGTTGAGCAATTCAACGATGTGCGTGGCACAGGCCGCCGCAAGCTGCTGACGATACAGCACATTGGAAACCGGCTGGTCAGTCGGCAAGTGCCAGAGGTTCATGGCTGGCAGCGTTTGGCCATTTACCTGCAATTGTTCTTTACGTCCCTGGGACAGTACCGAGTGGAACGGCACCGGGTTTTCACCATTGGCCTCGCGGAACAGGAACGCGCCGCGACCGGTTTCCGCACGCTGGAACACGTGGTTCACCGCCTCGACCATCGCGTGGCTGGAGCGGAAGTTGGTGCCCAAGGTGTGGTGACGACCGGTGGTGGACTGACGGGCGCGCAGGTAAGTGTAGATATCGGCGCCACGGAAGGCGTAGATCGCTTGCTTGGGGTCGCCGATCAGGAACAGGCCACTGTCGAGGTGGTTTTCTTCGATGCGATAGATGCTGTCGAAGATGGCGTATTGCACCGGGTCGGTGTCCTGGAACTCGTCGATCAAGGCCACCGGAAATTGCTCGCGAATCACGCTGGCCAGGCGTTCGCCGCCGTCAGCTTGCAGCGCGGCGTTGAGGCGGATGAGCATGTCGTCGAAGCCCATTTCGGCGCGACGGCGTTTTTCTTCTTCAAAGCGTTTGCCGACCCAGCCGGCCGCGTGTTGCAACACGGCGGCGTCGGGGGTTGGCAGCGCATCAAGCGCCGCCTTGAGGCCGGCCATGGCGTCGATACCGGGATGCTGCGGTGGCTCACCTTTCCAGGCTTCGGCCATGCCGTCGGGTGTCAGGCGCGTGAAGCCGGTACCGATGTCGAGTTGTTCGAGGGTTTCGTCAGCAGCCCAGGCGCTGATCTTTTCGAACCAGGGCTCGAAGTAGCGCGCCTGCATCTTGCGCCCGTCGACGGCTTTGGCGGCTACGGCTTGCAGGCAGATGTCGCGCAGCTCGGCGGCCCATTGTTGCCAAGGCGTCTTGAGGGTTGTCAGCGCTTCTCGGCGCTCGTGCAGGCAGGCCGTGATCAGTTCAGCGGGCTCGCGGGTTTCATCCGTCGGCCGTTCGCTGCCGAACAAAGCGCGCACTCGCGGCATCAACGCGGCGGGGCCACCCCAGTTGTTGCGCACCCAATTGAGCGCATCGTCGTGCATCGGGTAGCAGAACAGTCGCCAGTAATCGCGCAATACTTCACCGAGCAAGTCGCTGTGATCGGTTTCCAGGGTCTGGGTGAACAGGCTGCCACTGTCGAAGGCATGTTCGCGCAGCATGCGCTGGCACCAACTGTGGATGGTCGAGACGGCGGCTTCATCCATCCATTGGGCGGCGATGTCCAGGCGATTGGCGCAGGCGGGCCATTGTTCGGCTAGGTAATCGGCGCGCAGATCGGCGATCAGGGCGTCTGGCTGTTCAATCTCTTCACGAAAAAACCGCGCGGCTTCGGCCAGGCGGATGCGGATGCGTTCGCGCAGTTCTTTGGTGGCGGCATCGGTGAAAGTCACTACCAGGATTTGCGGTGGCAGCAGTTCGCGGCCAAAGCCTGATTCATCGCCTCCATGGCCGAGGACCAGGCGCAGGTAGAGGGCGGAGATGGTGAAGGTCTTGCCGGTGCCAGCGCTGGCTTCAATCAGCTGGCTGCCTTTGAGCGGGAAGGCCAGGGCCAAGGGTTTGCTGGTCATGCGCCGGCCTCCTCGCCAGTGAGTGATCGCCATGGGGCGTTGAGCAGCGGACGATACAGGGTTTCGCACCAACCTTCGAATTCTTCGCTGGCAATCAGCGTGGCGTAGTCGGGGAATTGCCGGGTAAGCGCCGGGGTTTCGCGGCGCTCACCATCAGTGGTCAGGCCATCGCCTTCGTAAGCTTTGCTGGCGGCCGCCTGGGCCTTGGCAGGATCGGTTTGGCTAAGCCAAGCGAAAGCGGTTTTGACGGCGACGGGCAGCGGTTGGCTCATCCCGGTATGCCAGGCCAGCAATAGGTTACCGAGGAGTTCCTGGGCACTGGTTTTATCCAGCGGCGGCAGCAACAGAGTGTCATCGCTGGCCACCAAGCCGGTGCTCAATGGCAGACCGCAGGCGCAGGCAACCACATGATTGACCCAGGGGCGAATCAGGCGATGCCACTTGCGGTTCTTGATCGAGCCTATGCTGTTGGGGATGGTGGTGACGCTGAGCAACCCGCCATCGCTGCGTCGATGCAGACCACTGATCCAGCCTTCCAACTGAACGCCATTATGCTCAAAAATGACCGGTTCGGCACCGGTGTGCGGGGTGGGCCAGAGGGCGAGTAATTGCTGATAGCGTCGCAACAGATCGGGTAACGGTTCGATCAGTTCGTTGCGTAGGCATTCGCCGAAACCGACCATCGGCAACAGGCCACTCCCCTGCAGGCGCAGGGCCTGGGCGTTCAGTGCCTGGTCGAGATGATCAGGCTGGGTGAGTGCGGCGCTCAGTAGGCTGTCGCTCAGGCTGTAGCGTTGCAGGGCATCGAGGACGAAGGGTTCTTCGTCGGCCAGTGGCACTTCGGCGGCTTCGAAGAACACTTTCAGGCGTTGGCTGAAGAAATGTTTGACCGGGTTGCGCAGGAAGTCTTGAAGCTGACCGAGGCTCAGGGGTTCGTCCTGTTGATGCGAGCTGAGTTCCTCTTCTTTTTGCATGGCATCCGGCGCTTCGTGCAGTAATTGCCACTCACGGGCGTAGCTGAACAGCGCGTCGCCCTCATGGAAGTAGCGGGCGCTGAAAGGTTGCAGTGGGTGCTCTTGCGTCATGGCTTCGATAAGCGATGCGTCGCTCTTGGCGTGGTGCCAGCCGCTGGCGAGATGGTCGCGTAGTTGGCCTATCAATACCGAGGCCGGGCGGTCGCTGTTGTCGCGGATGCTACGACCTACCCAACTGATGTACAGCTGGTCGCGGGCTGAAAGCAGCGCTTCGAGCAGCAGGTAGCGGTCGTCCTCGCGGCGCGAACGGTCGCCGGGGCGGTAGTCGCTGCCCATCAAGTCGAAGTCCAGCGGGGGTTGCGCGCGCGGGTAATCGCCATCGTTCATGCCGAGCAGGCAAACGAGCTTGAATGGGATCGCTCGCATAGGCATCAAAGTACAGAAATTGACAGCCCCGGCGAGGAAACGTTGGGACAGGCGACCTTGATCCAGACCCGCGAGCCAGGCTTCGCGGACTACGGTGAGAGGTAACTCGTCCTGCAGGCCGACAGATTCGCAGGTTTCCAGCCAGGTTTCCCTGAGTTGTTCAAGTTGGCCCAGCAGGTAGTCATCGTGTTCGCTGCTGGGTAGGAAGAACAGTTGCATCAGGCGTTGCAGACGACCGCCCCACTCCGTCGGAGAAGCCGGTAGCGACAATGCTTGATGCGCGTCGTTAAGTGCGTCGAGCAAAGCGACCAGAGGACCAATGAGCGCTGCGTCGAGGCCACCGATTTCATCGTAGGGCTCGATACCCTCACACGCTGCGCCGGTGCCTACGGCGTAACCGAGCAACATGCGCCGCAGGCCGAAACGCCAGCTGTTTTGTTCCAACTCCTTTGGCAGGCCCAGGCCGGCACGTTGTTCGGCGTTGAGCCCCCAGCGGATGCCGGCACCTTCTATCCAGCGATGCAGCGTAGGCAGGTCGCGCTCCTTGATGGCGAAGCGTTCGCGCAGGGCCGGAACGTCGAGCAGGTCGAGGATCTCGCTGACGGGGAAGCGGCTGTCGGGCAGTTTCAGCAGGTGTTCGACGGCGATAAGCAGCGGGTCGCGGCCGCGTTGGCCTTGGTCGGTCAGGGTGAACGGGATGAAGCGTGGGTCATTGCGTTCGAGTTGGCCAAACACGGCGCGAATGTGCGGCGCGTAGCTGTCGACATCCGGAACCATGACGATGACATCTCGCGGACGCAGCGAGGGGTCGGCACTGAAGCGTTGGAGCAGTTGGTCGTGGAGGATTTCCACTTCGCGCTGGGCGCTGTGGGCAATGTGGAAGCGGATTGAGGTATCGTGATCCAGATCAACGGCAGGCCATAGCTCGCGGGTTTCGTTGAGTGGACGCAGTTCCAGGATGTCGTCCTGGAGCTGATTGAGCAGTGTGGTGGGCTCACTGTCGCTGAACAGGTCAATGCGACCATCGCGGAATGCAGCGCGATAGCTGTTGGGGTCGTCGTAGCTGTCCAGCAGGCTGATGTAGTCACGGCCTTGCTTGCCCCAGGCGGCCAGTAGCGGGTGGGCGTGCTGGTGCAGGGTTTGTGGGTCGATGGTGACCGGCATGCCGGCTTTACGCGCTTGGCGTTTATATTCGTTACGCAGCAGGTCTTTGTCGGCGACGATGTCAGACCAATGGTGACGGCAGGGGTTGTGCACGCAGAGCAGGACTTGGCTGAATCGCGCGAGGCCGGCGAGGGCCTCAAGGGCCTGGGCGGGCAACGAGGAGATGCCAAAAACTATGACTCGGGATGGCAGGCCCTCGGGTGCTGTTTCCATTGTATTGATGCGCTCGATAAAGCGTTGGTGAACGCCGGCGCGGCTTTCGGCCATGCCTTCTTCACCGACATCCAGCAACAGTGCGCGCCATAGTTCGGCTTGCCAGCAGTTGGCTGGGTTGAGCGGTTTTGATTCGCCTCGACCGTTGCGCAGTTGGTGGCGGCCGGCAGCCCAGTCTTCGAGCCAATCGGCGCGGTAGACCTGATATTGGTCGAACAGGTCAGCCAGGCGCTCAGCGAGTTGGTAGCGTTTGCGCAAATCGGTGTCGTGGGTGAGAAAACGCTGCAGCGGTTCGAAGTGCGGTTGATCGATAAGCTCCGGCAGCAGGCGCATAAGGCGCCAGGTCAGCGGAGCTTTGTCGAGCAGGGACTTGGGCGGAATTTCATCTTTGCCCAAGACCATACGATAGAGCTGCCACATAAAGCTGCCAGGCAGTTGAACATCGATTGCTGCGGCTATTCCGCAGCCGCCCATGTCATCTTCTTCCGGATCCTCAGCCAGGGCCAGCTTGAGCCATTGGGCGATGCCGTTGCTTTGTACCAGGGCAATTTCGTTTTCCAGGGGCGCCAGGGGATAGCGGCGCATCCAACTGACCACCAGGCTGCGCAGTTCGTCCAAGCGGTTGCCGTGAACCACCATGAATCCAGGGCTGAGGGACGTCGCATCCGGCATAACGGCTTCCTTGGGAAAAGCAAAAATCGAGGGTGCGACTTTAGCACTGTGGGCAGTTGTTGGAGGAATTGGGATGTTAGCTGT
>NZ_JBBGYS010000068.1:0-27390 GCF_037479595.1 Pseudomonas sp. MYb541
TTTTTTTTGGCCCCCCCCCCCCCGGGGGCCCCCCCCCCCCCCCCCCCCCCCCCACGAGAGGGTCAGAAGAACCCGAGTGGATTAATGTCGTAACTCACCAGCAAGTTCTTGGTCTGCTGGTAGTGATCCAACATCATCTTGTGCGTCTCACGGCCCACACCGGACTTCTTGTAACCACCAAACGCGGCATGCGCCGGGTACAGGTGATAGCAGTTGGTCCACACGCGGCCCGCCTTGATCGCGCGGCCCATGCGGTAGGCGCGGTTGATGTCGCGGGTCCACACGCCGGCGCCCAGGCCGAACTCGGTGTCGTTGGCAATTGCCAGGGCTTCGGCTTCGTCCTTGAAGGTGGTGATGCTCACCACCGGGCCGAAGATTTCTTCCTGGAATACGCGCATTTCGTTGGTGCCCTTGAGCAGGGTCGGCTGGATGTAATAGCCGCCGGCCATGTCGCCGGTGAGCTCCTCGACCTTGCCGCCGGTCAGCAGTTGCGCGCCTTCGCCTTTGGCGATTTCCAGGTAGGACAGGATCTTGTCGAACTGCTGCTCGGACGCCTGGGCGCCGACCATGGTGTCGGTGTCCAGCGGATCGCCGCGTTTGATCGACTCGATTTTCTTCATCACGACTTTCATGAAGTCGTCGTAGATCGACTCTTCCACCAGCGCACGGGAAGGGCAGGTGCACACTTCACCCTGGTTGAAGAACGCCAGCACCAAGCCTTCAGCGGCTTTCTCGATAAAGGATGGCTCGGCTTTCATGATGTCGGCGAAGAAGATGTTCGGCGACTTGCCGCCCAGTTCCACGGTGGACGGAATGATGTTCTCGGCCGCCGCATGCATGATGTGCGAGCCGACGGGCGTCGAGCCGGTGAAGGCAATCTTGGCAATGCGCTTGCTGGTGGCGAGGGCTTCGCCGGCTTCTTTGCCGAAGCCTTGAACCACGTTCAACACGCCAGGTGGCAACAGGTCTCCGATCACCTCCAGCAGCACGGTGATGCCCAGCGGGGTTTGCTCGGCGGGCTTGAGCACCACGCAGTTACCGGCGGCCAGGGCCGGTGCGAGTTTCCACGCGGCCATCAGGATCGGGAAGTTCCACGGGATGATCTGGCCGACCACGCCCAGCGGTTCATGGAAGTGGTAGGACGCGGTGTGTTCGTTGATTTCGGCGCTGGTGCCTTCCTGGGCGCGGATGCAGCCGGCGAAGTAGCGGAAGTGGTCGGCGGCCAGTGGGATGTCGGCGTTGAGGGTTTCACGCACGGCCTTGCCGTTGTCCCAGGTTTCGGTGATGGCCAGCAGTTCGAGGTTCTGTTCGATGCGGTCGGCGATTTTCAGCAGGACCAGCGCGCGGTCCTGGGCCGAGGTCTTGCCCCAGGCGTCGGCGGCGGCATGAGCGGCGTCCAGGGCCTTGTCGATGTCTTTGGCGGTGGAGCGCGGGAATTCGGCGATTGCCTTGCCATTGACCGGCGAGGTGTTGGTGAAATAGTTGCCATCGACCGGCGCAACGAACTCGCCACCGATGTAGTTGCCGTACTTGGCCTTGAACGAAACGATCGCGCCTTCAGTACCGGGGTGTGCGTAACGCATGGTGGGTATCTCCTGGCTTTTATGTTTATTCGGAGTGCAGCGCTGCTGCGCTTACAAAGCGTAGAGCAAAGGTTGGGCCACCGCTTTGCCGGCCAGGTAAATCAAGGGATTAGGCTTTGTAGCAAGGCGTTGCTGTGGCAAGCGCGATACAGGCGATGTGACAGTTTGTGCCACAAACGGTACAGCCTGTGACCGGTGGGTCGCCCCGGGTTGCATTGGCCGGATGGCTGGGGGATGCTGGCAGTTCTCACGCAGGGAGAATAATAAGAAATGCACAACGATCATTTCAGCCGCCATGCCCAGCAAGTCCTCACCGTGGCGCATGGCCGCGACCCGTCCAGCGATCCGTCCATCGCCCGCTCCTGGCTGCGTTGCCTGGAGGACTACCACCTCGACCCTGCGCAAACCATTGCACCCACTGTGCTTGAACATGGTCGCTTGCTGGAAAGCCGCGAGCGTCTGCAGCAAGTGCTGCACATCGCCGGCAGCGAGATGAACAGCCTGCATCAACAGCTCTCGGGCGCCGGCCATGCGGTGCTGCTCACGGATGCGCGCGGGGTGATCCTCAACTGTGTCACCGCGCCGTCCGAGCGCAAGATTTTCGAGCGCGCCGGGTTGTGGCTGGGTGCGGATTGGAGCGAGGCCTGCGAAGGCACCAATGGCATCGGCACCTGCCTGGTGGAGCGCCAATCCCTGACCATTCATCGTGACGAACACTTCCGTGGCCGGCATACCGGGCTGACCTGCTCGGCGAGCCCGGTGTTCGACCCTCATGGGGATCTGCTGGCGGTGTTGGATGTGTCCTCGGCGCGGGAGGCGGTGTCGCGCCAGAGCCAGTTCCACACCATGGCGCTGGTGAACCTGTCGGCGAAGATGATCGAGAGTTGTTACTTCCTGCGTCATTTCGAAAACCATTGGCTGTTGCGTTTTCACCTGCAGGCCGAGTCGGTGGGGCTGTTCAGTGAAGGGTTATTGGCGTTCGATGGCGAAGGGCGTATTTGTGCAGTGAACCAAAGTGCCCTGAACCTGCTTGGGCAGTTGCGGGGCGGTTTGCTGGGACAGCCTGTGGAGGGGTTTTTCGACTGTTCCCTGGATCAGTTGCTCGGCCGCGCCAGCGCCAATGCCACGGCCAGTTGGCCATTGCGCACCCGCAATGGTCGACAACTGTTTGCCGCATTGCGCGGGCAAGTGCGCAGCGTACCGGCGCCTTTCATCAAGCCTGCGCCTGCGCCGTTGCCCGGCATTTGCCTGGGCGATCCGACGCTGCAACAAGATTTCCGCAAGGCGCTGCGGGTGTTCGAACGCGATGTCCCGTTGTTGGTCAACGGCGAAACCGGTTCCGGCAAAGAAGCCTTTGCCAAGGCGGTGCACCTGGCCAGCCAACGTGCCGACAAGGCGTTCGTCGCACTCAATTGCGCCGCCATCCCGGAAAGCCTGATCGAGAGCGAGCTGTTCGGCTATCGCGGCGGCAGCTTTACCGGTGCGCGCAAAGAGGGCATGCAAGGCAAGTTGCAGCAAGCCGATGGCGGCACCCTGTTCCTCGATGAAATAGGCGACATGCCCCTGGCGTTGCAAACCCGGCTGTTAAGGGTGCTGGAGGATCGGCTGGTGGTCCCGCTCGGCGGTGAGCCCCAGGCGGTGAACGTACGAATTATCAGCGCCACCCACCGGAATTTGCTGGAGCGTGTGCAGGACGGCAGCTTCCGCGAAGATTTGTATTACCGGCTCAATGGCCTGGAAGTCGGCTTGCCGCCTTTGCGCGAGCGTAGCGATAAGTCCCAGCTATTGGATTTCCTGCTGGCCCAGGAGGCCAATGGTGAGTCGGTCGCCCTCGACCCGTCGGCGCGTGGGGCGTTGTTGGCGTTTGCCTGGCCGGGTAACGTCCGGCAGTTGCGCACGGTACTGCGCACCCTGGTGGCGCTTTGTGATGGTGGGCGTGTCGGCCTGGAGGATTTGCCCGTGCAGATTCGTCAGGCCCCACCCGTGCCGGTCGCGCAGGCCAAATCGATGGAATCGCCGTTGGAAGACGCTGAGCGCCTGGCATTGCTCACCGCTTTGCAGCAACAGCGTTGGCACATGACGCACACGGCAGAGCAACTGGGCGTCAGCCGCAACACACTGTATAGAAAGCTGCGCAGGCACGGCATCGCACGTCACGCCCTCAGCTAAAGGGTGCGATTTTCGCCCCCCTGCGCTAACCTGCCTCGATGTTTTACGAGGTCGACTATGCACATTCATATTCTCGGTATTTGCGGCACGTTCATGGGCTCGATGGCAGTACTGGCCAAAGAGCTGGGCCATCACGTGACAGGCTCCGACGCCAATGTCTATCCGCCCATGAGCACGCAACTCGAGGCCCAGGGCATCGAGCTGACCCAAGGCTACGACCCAGCGCAATTCGATCCGGTCCCGGACCTGGTGGTGATCGGCAACGCTATGTCCCGTGGCAACCCGGCGGTCGAATACGTACTCAATAAAGGTTTGCCTTATGTGTCCGGCCCGCAGTGGCTGGCCGACCATGTGCTGCAAGGCCGCTGGGTACTCGCGGTTGCTGGCACTCATGGCAAGACCACCACCAGCAGCATGCTGGCCTGGGTGCTGGAACATGCGGGCATGAGCCCGGGGTTCCTGATCGGCGGTGTACCGCAGAACTTCTCGGTGTCGGCGCGCCTGGGCGATACGCCGTTCTTCGTGATCGAGGCGGATGAATACGACAGCGCCTTCTTCGACAAGCGCTCCAAGTTCGTTCACTACCGCCCGCGCACGGCGATCCTGAACAACCTGGAATTCGATCACGCCGACATCTTCCCCGATCTGCCGGCCATCGAGCGTCAGTTCCATCACTTGGTGCGCACCATTGCGAGCGAAGGCTTGGTGATCCACCCGACCACCGAACCCGCCTTGCAGCGTGTGATCGAGATGGGCTGCTGGACCCCGGTGCAAACCACTGGCGCGGGCGGGCAGTGGCAGGTCAAGCTGCTCAGCGAAGACGGTTCCAGATTTGAAGTGCTGTTCGAAGGCCAAGCCCAAGGCATCGTCGAATGGGACATGACCGGCCAGCACAACGTCGCCAACGCCTTGGTCACCCTCGCAGCTGCGCGGCATGTAGGCGTGGTGCCGTCCATGGGCATTGCCGCGTTGAGCGCTTTCAAAAGCGTGAAGCGCCGCATGGAAAAAGTCGCTGATGTGAATGGGATTACCATTTATGACGATTTTGCCCACCACCCCACGGCCATTGCTACTACGTTGGATGGCCTGCGCAAACGGGTCGGTGATGCGCCGATCATCGCGATTGTCGAGCCGCGCTCCAACTCCATGAAGCTCGGTGCCCACCGCGATGGCCTGCCGGAAAGCGTCAACGATGCCGACCAAGTGGTCTGGTACGCGCCGGCCAACCTCGGCTGGGACCTGCCGGCGATTGCTGCCCTGTGCACTGTGCCGTCCATCGTCTGCGACTCCATCGAAGGCATCATTGAACACGTCAAGCACCAGGCCAAGCCGGGCACCCACGTGGTGGTCATGAGCAACGGCGGTTTTGGTGGCCTGCACGGCAAACTGGCCGAGGCGCTGAAATGAGTGGCCCGGAACGCGTCACGCTGGCGATGACCGGCGCCTCCGGTGCGCCTTATGGTTTGCGCCTGCTGGATTGTCTGGTGCGTGAAGACCGTGAGGTGCACTTCCTGATCTCCAAGGCCGCGCAACTGGTGATGGCCACCGAGACCGACGTGGCGCTGCCGCCCAAGGTACAGACGATGCAGGCCTTCCTCACCGAATACACCGGTGCGGCGGCGGGGCAGATCAAGGTCTACGGCAAAGAGGACTGGATGTCGCCCGTGGCGTCTGGTTCGGGTGCGCCGGCAGCGATGGTGGTGGTGCCGTGTTCCACCGGAACCCTGTCGGCGATTGCCACGGGTGCCTGCAACAACCTGATCGAGCGCGCAGCGGACGTGACCTTGAAGGAGCGCCGCCAGTTGATCCTGGTGCCCCGTGAAGCGCCGTATTCGAGCATTCACCTGGAGCACATGCTCAAGCTGTCGAACATGGGCGTGACGATTCTGCCGGCCTCGCCGGGGTTCTATCACCAGCCGCAGACCATCGATGACCTGGTGGATTTTGTGGTGGCGCGCATTCTCAACCTGCTGAACATCCCCCAAGACATGCTGCCGCGTTGGGGCGAACACCATCTGAGCAGCGATGAATAAGGCGCTGCTGATCGTGCTGGCACTGCAACTGACGGGCTGCGCCACGGCGCGCACGTTGGACGCGGCGCAACCTGGCGCACCGGTGGTGTATGCCGGCACGCGGTTGGATTTGTATGCAATGAATGGCGGTTGCTGCGCCAAGGACAGGTTTGGTGCCGAGGCGCCGGCTTATCCCGGTGTGGACCTGCCGGCGAGTGCGTTGCTCGATACGTTGTTGTTGCCGCTGTCGGTGTTGACGGTGTTGGGCGTTGGCTTCAATGCTACAGGCGGCCTATAGAGGTGTAGTGCCTGGGCTGGCCTCATCGCAGGCAAGCCAGCTCCCACATTTGATTGGGTTCACACGGTTCCAAATGTTGGAGCCGGGCTTGCCCGCGATGAGGCCAGCCAGGTCACCGCAGAATTACTTACCTAGCTTGCGCAACTCATCCGACTCCACCACCCGCACCCCATCCTGCTCTTCCAGCGCCAGGCGCCACATGGCCCGGGCCAGTTCGCACACTTCGATGCCACGGTATTTGCCGGGAATCAGCTTCGACAACGGCCCGGCCAGTTGTTCAGCCAAGCGCGGTTCCAGCCGTTCCCCCAACAGCAACGATGGCCGCACGATGGTCAGTTGTGGCCAGTCCTGGGCTTTCAACGACTCTTCCATTTCCCCTTTGACGCGGTTGTAGAAGATCGAGGATTTCGGGTCGGCGCCAATCGCGCTGATCACGATCAGGTGGCGTGCGCCCATTTCCCGCGCGCGTTTGGCAAAGGCCACGACCATGTCCAGGTCGACGGCGCGAAAAGCCGCTTCGGAACCCGCTTGTTTGAGGGTGGTGCCCAGGCAGCAGAAGGCGATATCCACCTGGCCGCTCAGTTGCGGCAGGAACACTGCCGGGTCGCCCACCGGGTTTTCCAGGTGCGGGTGTTCGGCCAGTGGCTTGCGGCTGGGTGCCAGCACCCGGGTCACGGTAGGTTCGTTGAGCAGGCGGTCGAGCAGGTGTTCGCCGGTGAGGCCAGAGGCGCCAGCGAGCAAGATATGCTGCGGTGTCAGGTACATGGTGTTTCCCCCTCGTTACACATTACAGCTTAGTTGCCTTTGGCTTCCTTGCTATTCATTGAGACGCTTTCGAGCGCCTTTCGTGCCTGCTGTTTGCGTAATAATTGCCAGTGGGCGATCACGCCCTTGGGGGCCCAGATTTGCGGTTCGGAGGCTTCGAAGTTGTCCGCCTGTTCGCGTTCGGCCACATGCAGTTGCGCCAGCTTGAAGGCTTGCTGCAAGTCGTCGGTCTGGTTGAAGGCTTGGGCGAAGAGGGCGTCGCCAAAGTAGGTGAAGTCAGCTTCCTCGGAGCAACCGAAGGACACGCGATCGGCACGGGACGCGGTCATGATCAAGGTACGATCATCCTTCAAGGCCGGGATGAAACCACCGGAGTAGCAGGCGGAAATCACCACGATCTTGTCCCGGTTCTTGAGCGGCGCCAGCACGGCGGCCAACTCATCGGCGGGCAGGTCGGCCAGCTCCATGCGCGGTTGGTCGAGCACCAGTTCGTGTTCGTGGGTGCCGTGGCTGGTCATGTAGATAAACACCAGGTCTTCCGGCCCGGTGCGGTCGGCTAGGGTCTGCGCGGCGCGGCGCAGGCTTTCGCGAGTGGCCAGGGGGCGGTCGGCAATGTGGTCGCGGTGGTTGACCAGGCGAATCTGTCCGCGTGCGCCAAAGCGGGTGGCGAGCATGTTGCTGACATAATCGGCTTCGCGCAGGAACACGCTCTGCTTGCCGTCGCCGGCCACGGCCAGGGTGTACAGCTCCACGGCCGGAGTGGAGGCGGGCACGGCGGCGAGGGCGGCGTCGAGCAAGCGGCCCTGGGCGAGCACGCCGATTTCCAGCGGGTCGGGCAGCAGTTTGCCGTCGGCGTCACGCACGCGCATGCCGTTGACCCAGGTGCCGGCCTGTACGGTGCCGTCGGTGAGGACCAGGGTGCCTTTACCTTGATAGCTGTCGCTGTCGAAACCGCCGATATAGAAGCTGCCGTCGGTGAGGTTCAGGCGGCCTTCACCCGTGAAACGCCAATCGCTGAACTGGCCGACATAGTGGCTGCCGTCGACGCCGATCAATTCGCCCTTGCCGGTGAGCGCGCCCTCCTTGAACTGGCCGATCCACACGTCGCCGTCGGCGTTCTCGTAGCGGCCTTTGCCGTTCAGTTGGTTTTGTTTGAACTGGCCGACATAGATGTCGCCGTCGGCACTGTTGAACGTGCCATTACCTTCCAACTGGCCATCAACGAAATGACCGCTGAACTGGTTGCCGCTGTCGTCGTTGCGCTGGCCTTCGCCATTCGGCTTGCCGTGGGCGAATTGGCCCTGATATTGGCTACCGTCGGCCAGTTCCAGGCGACCGAGGCCGGAATACTGGTCGTCCTTGAACTCGCCGCGGTAGGTCATCTGCCCCTCTTTAAGGGTGCCTTCACCGTTGCGTCGACCATTCTTGAAGCCGCCCACATAGTGGCTGCCCGCCGTGGTCAGGCTGCCCTGGCCGTCGAACAGGCCTTGCTTGAACTGGCCTTTATAGACTTCGCCATTGCTGCCGTGCCACTCGCCTTGGCCATGCCACTGGCCTTTGTCGAACTGGCCGGCGTACCAGCTGCCGTTGGGATAGTCCACGCGGCCCTGGCCTTGCAGCAAGCCATCGACCACATCGCCCCGGTAACGGCCGCCGTCGGGCAGGCGCGCATCGGGCGGCAACAGCGATTCGCCGTCTCCGCAAGCGGTGAGCAACAGGGCAAGGGCGAGGGGAGCGAGTGGGCGCATAGCGGGATCCGGATAATTGAGCGCCGAGTATGCCGCAGCTGCGAGTTTCATACATAAATTTACATACACTGTGGTGAGGTTTATATCCCCACCACAAGCGCGGGCTTACACAAAGTAGAGCGACAACGACTCCGCAATGTAAGCCGGTTTTTCCTGGCCTTCGATTTCCAGGGTGGCAGTGGCCTTGAGCAGCCATTGGCCGGGCTTTTTCTCGGTGACGTCATTGAGCGTCACGTTCAGGCGTACCTTGGAATTGACCTTGACCGGCTGGATGAAACGCACGCTGTCCAGGCCATAGTTGACGGCCATCTTCAGGCCTTCGGGCACGATCAGCAGGTCTTCCATCAGCTTGGGCATCAGCGACAGCGACAGGAAACCGTGGGCGATGGTGCTGCCGAACGGGGTTTGCGCGGCCTTGACCGGGTCGACGTGGATGAACTGATGATCGCCAGTGGCTTCTGCGAACAGGTTGATACGCGCCTGGTCGATGGTGAGCCATTCGGAACGTCCCAGTTCCTTGCCGACATAATCTTTGAGCTGCGCTACGGGTACATAGGGCATTGCGTCTCTCCTTGGTTCATCACGCTGTGTACAACGTCTGGTTTTTTATGGGTTACAGAGAACCAATGTAGATCATCATGGCCAATCGGCTCGGTCAACCCACCATGCTTTTGGCGAATGCCGGTGCATAGGGCGGGCATGCTTATAATGCGGGCGAGTCTTGAGGGGGAAGAACGGATGCTGTTACGTGGCCTGACCTGGCTGGTGCTGTTTCAACTGATCGGCACGGCGATCAATCATTTGCTGTTGCCGGTGCTGCCGGGGCCGATCATCGGCTTGCTGCTGATGCTGGGTTTCCTGATCTGGAAGGGCGAAGTCGGCGAGCCCTTGAGCCTGGCCGCCAGCAGTCTATTGCGTTACTTGCCGTTGCTGTTGGTGCCGCCGGCGGTGGGGGTGATGGTGTATGCCAAGGACATTGCCGCGGATTTCTGGGCCATTGTTGGCGCGCTGGTGCTGTCGCTGGTGATCGCCATGGGCTTCGTCGGTGTGTTGATGCAGCAGATGGTCAAGCGCAAGGAGAAGGATCAATGATCTTCGACTGGCAGGGCGCGTGGACGGCGGTGATTCATCACCCGTTGTTCGGCATCGGCATCACCCTCGGCGCTTATCAGCTGGTACTGGCAGGGTTCGAGAAAACCCGCTGGATCTTCCTGCAACCGGTGCTGGTGTCCATGCTGTTGGTGATCGGCGTGCTGATCAGCTGTGGCCTGAGCTACGCCGAGTACCGCAAGAGCACCGAGATCATGGGCATCCTGCTCGGCCCGGCGACGGTGGCCCTGGCGGTGCCGCTTTACCTGAACCTGCGGCGCATTCGCCAATTGTTCTGGCCGATTTTTACTACGCTGGTGATAGGTGGGGTGTTGGCCACCGGCCTGTGTGTGCTGCTGGGTTGGTGGTTTGGCGCCGAACACATGATGCTGATGACCATGGCCCCCAAGTCGGTGACGTCGCCGATCGCCATGCTGGTGGCTGAACAGATTGGCGGCGTGGCGGCGCTGGCGGCGGTATTTGTGCTGATCACCGGCGTGATCGGCGCGATGATTGGCCCGGCGTATCTGTCCCGCCTGGGTGTGCACAGTCCCGAGGCGCGCGGCATGGCGTTGGGCATGACGGCCCACGCCGTGGGCACCTCGGTGGCCCTGCAGGAAAGCGAAGAATGCGGCGCCTTTGCAGCGCTGGCGATGAGTCTGATGGGCGTGGCCACGGCGGTATTCCTGCCGCTGGCCGTGTCGGTGATCGTTTAAACCGGGTTTAAGGAAACCTTTATGAGTCTGGCGCTGTTCCCGCTCAATACTGTGCTGTTCCCTGGCTGCACCCTCGACCTGCAACTGTTCGAGGCGCGCTACCTGGACATGGTCGCGCGTTGCATGAAAAAGGGCGAAAGCTTCGGCGTGGTGTGCATTCTTGAAGGCCAGGAGGTGGGCACGGCACCCGACGGCTACGCATTGATCGGCTGTGAAGCGCTGATCCGTGACTTCAAACAACAAGACAATGGCTTGTTGGGAATTCGTGTCGAAGGCGGGCGCCGCTTCCGCGTGCGGGACGCTGGCGTGCAGAAAGATCAGTTGCTGGTGGCCGAGGTGCAATGGCTCGCAGAACTGCCGGATCAACCCTTGGAAGAGGAAGACGCCGACCTGCTGGCGCTGCTCCAAGCGTTGGCCGAGCACCCGATGGTGGCCTCACTGGACATGGACGCCCACGCCGACGGGCAGCAAGCCTTGGGCAATCAGTTGGCGTATCTGCTGCCCTTCACCGAGGCCGACAAGATCGACCTGCTGCAACTTGATGACCCGCAGCAGCGCCTGGATGCGATCCAGATGCTGCTCGACGAGTTGCAGGGCGAACTGTTCACTTAATAGGCGTAGCGCAGCAGGGCGTGGGGCGTGCCGGTGAGCGCGATGAAACTCAGCACCGCGACCAGCGCCGGCAGCAACAGCCACCAGGTTTTTTGCGACATGGCCGGCAGCGGGCTTCGGTACTGGCTGACGCCCAGGCTGAACGCGCACACCGTCATCGCCAGCAGCGTGCCAGCCAGGATGTCCGTGGGCCAATGGGCACCGAGGTAAACCCGTGACAGCGCAATGAACGCGGCGGGAATGCAGCCCAGCAACATCCAGGTCAGGCGCAACCGCACGGGTTGCCCGCGACCGGCCAGGATCGCCAGGGCCAGGAAAAACGCGAACGCCCCGGACGCATGGCCGCTGGGCATGCTGAAACTGGTCAACGGGTCTGTCAGAATTTCCGGGCGGCCTCGCGCGAAAAACAGCTTGGTCCCCGTGTTGATCACCGCAGCCCCGGCCAGCGTTGCGCCGACAAACACGGCATGGCGCCATTGTCGCGCCAGTAGCAAGAGACCGGTGAACACGGCACTGGCGAAGAACATCTTCTTGAATTCGCCCAATTGGGTGATGCGTACCATTACCTCGTCCAGCCAGGGGCTGCGATGTTCCTGCACCAGGGCGCTGAGGCCTTTGTCGAAGTTGTCCAGCGAGTGGTAGCCAATAAACAACGCGATCAACAGCACCAGGCTGGCACAGCCAATCCACAAGGTGGCGCGACGATGGCCGCGCAAGCTGCTGTTCAGGCTCAGTCCAATCAATACCGCAAGGCATCCCGCAACTACTGCCGCTTCGGGCCAGAAACCTTCGGGCAAAGGCAGACGGAAAGCCGCGCCGGTCGCCCAGCCTGGCAGCAGATACGCCACCGACCAGCCTGCGGCCGCGACGATGCTGACAATCGCAAAGCGCGGGAAGGGCATGTCGCACATCCCGGCCACCATCGGCAGCATGGGCCGCAGCGGGCCGATGAAGCGGCCGACCAACAGGCTGGCGATGCCGTACTTGTGGAAGTAGGTCTCGGCGCCGTTCATCCATTCAGGGTGGTGACGTAAGCCGGGCAAGCGCCGGATGTTCTGATGGAAATGTCGGCCCAGGAAGTAGGAAACCGCATCACCCAGTAGACCGCCGAGGAAACCCAGCAACAGGGTTTCACTGAGTGGCAACGCACCGCTGCCGGCGAGGGCGGCAATGGCAAACAACAACACCGTGCCCGGCACGATCAACCCGGCGATGGCCAGGCACTCCACGCACGCGACGATAAACACCGCGACCGCCAGCCATTCGGGGTTCAGGGTCAACCAGCCGGTAATGCTATCGAGCCATTGGCCCATACAATCCACTCCATGCTCAAATCAAAAAATAATCTCGGCCTTCGACCTGGCCGCGGCGCAGCGGGTTCCGCGTGCAATAAGGCGCGTAGCCAGCATCGACGAAGCGGTACATCAGGTGTTCATCACGGCCGCTGGGGATGCCCAGGCGCGTGGTCTGGATAATCTGGGTCGGGGTCTGGCCGACGTCTTCAACGTAGAGCAGTTCCTGATCGAAGCGCTTGGCGTCCCACATCGGCACCTTCAGCCCCAAGGCTTTGCACAATAGGGTCTGGCCAGCGCACAGCTTTTGCGAAGCGCGTGGGCTGCCGTCGGCATTCGGGTTGTTCAGCAGCATCTGCGCAAGGCTCGCCGGGCCGGATAATTCATCGACCCACGGATAGGCCGATTTGATCAACACGGCATTACCCGGTCCATGGGCGCTGAAGTTCAGGGAATCGCCGCCACGGGCGTAGTACATGTAGATATGGCCGCCGTCCAGAAACAAAGCCTTACGTTTTTCTGTGTAGCCCAATGAGGCGTGACTGCCTTTTTCGGCCACGTAATAGGCTTCGGTTTCAATAATTCGCGCCGAAAGCCAGATTTTTCCCACGCGATGGCGTATGACTTTTCCGAGCAAATCTCGCGCGAGCGTTTGTGCGTCACGGTCGAAAAAGCTATCGGGCAGGGCGCTTGCGGGGAGTTGGGGCGATGAGCTGGGCATGGCAGTCAGGGGTAAATACGGCTAAATGTGACGGAATCATAACAACTCCCACCTTAATTACCGCTGAACCCCAGGTTTTTACAGTTCATTTCGACCATCCGCCCCTCACCGCTGTCAGTCGGGCGGCGTCACAGCTATAATCTGCCGCTTTCCTCCCTGCCAAGACTCCCTGACCATGACTGAGTCCGTTCTTGACTACATGACCCGCCTGGGTCGCGCTGCCCGTCAGGCCTCGCGGTTGATCGCCCGTGCGAGCACCGCGCAGAAGAACCGCGCCCTGCTGGCCGCCGCCGACGCTCTGGATGCTTCGCGCTCCGAGCTCACCGCCGCCAACGAGCAAGACCTGGCCAACGGCCGCGCCAATGGCCTGGAACCGGCCCTGCTGGACCGCCTGGCGCTGACCCCGGCACGTATCGACGACATGATCGAAGGCCTGCGTCAGGTAGCCAAGCTGCCTGACCCCATCGGTGAAATCCGCGATATGCGTTACCTGCCGTCCGGCATCCAGGTCGGTAAGATGCGCGTGCCCCTGGGCGTGATCGGCATCATTTACGAGTCGCGCCCGAATGTGACCATCGACGCCGCGAGCCTGTGCCTCAAGTCTGGCAATGCCACCATCCTGCGTGGCGGTTCCGAGGCGATCAATTCCAACCGTGCCATCGCCGCGTGCATCCAGCAGGGCCTGGCCGTGGCCGAGTTGCCCGCCGAAGTGGTGCAGGTGGTAGAAACCACCGACCGCGCCGCCGTGGGCGCGCTGATCACCATGCCGGAATTCGTCGACGTGATCGTGCCACGCGGTGGCAAGAGCCTGATCGAGCGCGTCAGTCGCGATGCCAAGGTGCCGGTGATCAAGCACCTGGATGGCGTGTGCCATGTCTACATCGACATCGCCGCCGACATTGACAAGGCGATCCGCATCGCCGACAACGCCAAGACCCACCGCTACGCCCCATGCAACACCATGGAAACCCTGCTGGTGCACGTCGGCATTGCCGAGCGCGTGCTGCCGCCGCTGGCTGCCATCTACCGTGACAAAGGTGTTGAGCTGCGCGGTTGTGAGCGCACCCGTGCGCTGTTGGGCGCGGACGTAATTGAAGCGACCGAGCTGGACTGGTACACCGAATACACGGCGCCGATCCTGTCGATCAAGCTGGTCGACGACCTGGACGAAGCCATCGAACACATCAACACCTACGGCTCCAAGCACACTGACGCCATTGTTTCCGAGCATTTCAGCGATGCCCGGCGTTTCCTCAACGAAGTGGATTCCGCTTCGGTGATGATCAACGCCTCGACGCGTTTTGCCGACGGCTTCGAGTACGGCCTTGGGGCGGAGATCGGTATCTCCACCGACAAGCTGCACGCACGCGGCCCGGTTGGTCTGGAAGGCCTGACCAGCGAGAAGTACGTGGTGTTCGGCGACGGTCATGTGCGCACTTGATGGGTAAACGCATCGGGCTGCTCGGCGGTACTTTCGACCCCGTGCACATTGGCCATTTGCGCAGTGCCCTGGAAGTCGCGGATGCCCTTGCGCTGGACGAGTTGCGTGTGATGCCCAACGCTCGGCCGCCCCATCGCGATACGCCGCAAGTGTCGCCGCAGCAGCGCCTGGAAATGGTGCGCCTGGCGGTGCAAGGCATATCGCCGTTGGTGGTGGACGACCGCGAGCTCAAGCGCGACAAACCGTCCTACACTGTTGACACCCTGGAACTGATGCGCGCCGAGTTGGCCGTGGATGACCAGTTGTTTCTGCTTTTGGGCTGGGACGCATTTTGCGGCCTGCCCTCTTGGCATCGCTGGGAGGAACTCCTCCAGCATTGCCACATCCTGGTTTTGCAACGCCCGGATGCCGACAGCGAACCGCCGGATGCCTTGCGCAACCTGCTGGCCGCGCGGTCGGTAAGTGACCCCTTGGCCCTGACCGGGCCGAACGGGAATATTGCATTCGTCTGGCAGACCCCGCTTGCGGTGTCCGCCACCCAGATCCGTCAACTGCTGGCCAGCGGTAAGTCGGTACGTTTCCTGGTGCCTGACGCGGTCCTGGCCTACATCGATGCGCACGGGCTTTACCGTGCGTCGAACTGAAAAGGCGCGCTTGAACGCACGAATCAATGTGCAGCGAGCGCCCGAACATACGAGCAAAACGAGTTTTATATGACGAACAAAGACGTAAGCAAAGTTAAGCGCAAAGGCACCTTCAAAAGCGCTCCGCTGCCAGTAGAAGCCCACACCGGCCCTGAGCTGGCCGGCGAAGAGCTGGTAAAAGTCGCCGTGGCCGCCCTGGAAGACGTTAAAGCCCAGGACATCCAAGTGCTTGACGTGCGCGACAAGCAGAGCATCACCGACTACATGATCATCGCCACCGGTACCTCGAACCGCCAGATCGGCGCGATGCTGGACAAGGTCCGCGAAGCCGTCAAAGCCCAGGGCGTGAAGCCATTGGGTGAAGAAGGTAAGGGCGACAGCGACTGGGTGCTCCTGGACATGGACGACGTGATCGTTCACATGATGACCTCCAACGCCCGCCAGTTCTACGACCTGGAGCGTCTGTGGAAAGGCGCTGAGCAGAGCCGTGCCGCCGATGGCAAGCACCACAGCCCGGAAGTGGGCCACGCGCACTTCGACAAGCTGAACAAAGACCAGGAATAAGGAACGGCTGTGCGCCTGCGTCTGATCGCTGTCGGTTCACGCATGCCCAAGTGGGTGGAAGAAGGCTGGCACGAGTATGCCAAGCGTCTACCCGCTGAGCTGTCGCTTGAACTGGTGGAAATACCGCTTAACACCCGGGGCAAGAATGCCGATGTGGCGCGCTTTATCCGTCAGGAAGGCGAAGCCATGTTGGCCAAGGTCGGCCCCAACGAGCGCATCGTCACCCTTGAAGTGCACGGCAAACCCTGGAGCACCGAGCAGTTGGCGGTGGAACTGGATCGCTGGCGCCTGGATTCGCGTACGGTCAACTTCATGGTCGGCGGCCCCGAAGGGCTGGCGCCGGAAGTCTGTGCGCGAGCAGATCAGCGTTGGTCGTTGTCGGCGCTGACGTTGCCGCACCCGTTGGTACGGATTCTGATCGGTGAACAGCTGTATCGCGCCTGGACAGTTCTGTCCGGGCACCCTTACCACAAATAATCTGCGCCTCTCCCGATGACCCAGCCGATCCGCATCAAGGACCACGAGAAAGACGCACGTCTTGTACGCGCTCGCGTGGTGTTTGGCGCAATCATGGTGGTGGCGTTGTTGGGCGTGCTGATCGCGCGCCTGTATTTCCTGCAGGTGATCCAGTATGACTATCACTCCACCTTGTCGGAAAACAACCGGGTGCATGTGCAACCGATTCCGCCAACCCGTGGGCTGATTTTCGACCGCAATGGCGTGGTGGTCGCGGATAACCGGCCCAGCTTCAGCCTGAGCATGACCCGCGAGCGTTCCGGCGACTGGCAGCAGATCCTCGATGTGATCGTCGAGGTGCTGCAGCTGACGCCGGAAGACCGGGTGATCTTCGAAAAACGCATGAAGCAGGGGCGCCGGCCGTTCGAGCCGGTGCCCATCCTGTTCGAGCTGACCGAAGAACAGATCGCGCGGATCGCGGTGAACCAGTTCCGTCTACCGGGTGTGGAAGTGGTGGCGCAGTTGGTGCGGCATTACCCGCAAGGGCCGCACTTTGCCCACTCTGTCGGCTACATGGGGCGGATCAACGAGAAAGAGCTGAAGACCCTCGATCCGGTCAATTACAGTGGCACCCACCATATCGGCAAGACCGGCATCGAGCGCTTCTACGAGCCCGAGCTGCACGGCCAGGTGGGTTACGAAGAAGTTGAGACCAACGCCCGTGGCCGCGTGCTGCGAGTGCTCAAGCGCACCGACCCGGTGCCGGGCAAGGACATCGTGCTGAGCCTGGACATCAAGCTGCAGGAAGCGGCGGAAATGGCCCTGGGCGGTCGTCGCGGCGCGGTGGTTGCGCTGGACCCGAAGACGGGCGAAGTGCTGGCGATGGTCAGCCAGCCAAGCTTCGACCCCAACCTGTTCGTGACGGGCATCAGCTTCAAGGCCTACGCCGAGTTGCGCGATTCCATCGACCGGCCGCTGTTCAACCGCGTACTGCGGGGCCTGTATCCGCCAGGGTCGACGATCAAGCCGGCGGTGGCGATTGCCGGTCTGGACGCGGGTGTGGTCACGGCCTCCAGCCGCGTGTTCGACCCGGGCTACTACATGCTGCCCAACTATGACCACAAATACCGTAACTGGAACCGCAGCGGTGACGGCTATGTCGACTTGGACACCGCAATCATGCGCTCCAACGACACCTATTTTTACGACCTGGCCCATAAGCTGGGTATCGATCGCTTGTCCGCCTACATGGGCAAGTTCGGCCTCGGCCAGAAGGTCTCCCTGGACATGTTCGAAGAATCCCCCGGCCTGATGCCGTCGCGGGAATGGAAGCGTGCGACCCGCCGCCAGGCGTGGTTCCCGGGCGAAACCCTGATTCTGGGTATCGGCCAGGGCTATATGCAGGCCACGCCGCTGCAACTGGCCCAGGCGACCGCACTGGTGGCCAACAAAGGCATCTGGAACCGTCCGCACCTGGCCAAGACCATCGAAGGCGAAAAACCCTTGGATGAGAACCCGATCCCGGACATCGTGCTGCGCGACCCGTCCGACTGGACCAAGGTCAACCATGGCATGCAGCAAGTGATGCACGGCGCCCGCGGTACTGCGCGCAAGGCGGCGGTCGGTGCGCAATACCGCATCGCCGGCAAGAGCGGTACCGCCCAGGTCGTGGCGATCAAGCAGGGCGAGAAATACGACCGCACCAAGGTCCAGGAGCGCCACCGTGACCACGCCTTGTTTGTCGGCTTCGCCCCGGCGGACGACCCGAAAATCGTGGTGGCGGTGATGGTCGAGAACGGCGAGTCCGGCTCCGGCGTCGCGGCGCCCGTGGTGCGCCAAGTGATGGACGCCTGGCTGTTGGCCGACGACGGCAGGCTCAAGCCCGAATATGGCGGCCCCCCTTCAAGTACCGAGGTTACGGCCCGTGAAGAGTAATTTTGACCGCATCCTCTCCAGCGAAGATGTGATGCGTCGCCGTGCGACGTTGCTGCAGCGCATGCACATTGATGGCCCGTTGCTGATCCTGCTGCTGACCCTGGCGGCCGGCAGCCTGTTCGTGCTGTATTCGGCCAGTGGCAAGAACTGGGACTTGCTGATCAAGCAGGCTTCGTCGTTCGGCCTTGGGTTGTTGTCGATGGTGGTGATCGCCCAGCTTGAGCCGCGCTTCATGGCGCGCTGGGTGCCGCTCGGTTACGTGGCCGGCGTGTTACTGCTGGTGGTGGTGGACGTGATGGGCCACAACGCAATGGGCGCGACCCGCTGGATCAACATTCCGGGGGTGATTCGCTTCCAGCCGTCGGAATTCATGAAGATTCTGATGCCGGCGACCATCGCCTGGTACCTGTCCAAGCGCACCTTGCCGCCGCAGCTCAAGCACGTGGGGATCAGCCTGATCCTGATTGGCGTGCCGTTTATCCTGATCGTGCGCCAGCCCGACCTCGGCACCTCGTTGCTGATCCTGGCGGGCGGTGCGTTCGTGCTGTTCATGGGCGGATTGCGCTGGCGCTGGATCCTCAGCGTGCTGGCCGCCGCCGTGCCCGTGGCCGTGGCCATGTGGTTCTTCTTTATGCATGACTACCAGAAGCAGCGGATCCTCACCTTTCTCGACCCGGAAAGCGACCCGCTGGGCACCGGCTGGAACATCATCCAGTCGAAGGCCGCCATCGGCTCCGGTGGAGTATTTGGTAAGGGTTGGTTACTGGGCACCCAGTCGCATTTGGACTTTTTGCCGGAAAGCCATACCGACTTCATCATTGCAGTAATGGGCGAAGAGTTCGGCCTGGTGGGCATTTGCGCGCTGTTGCTGATCTATTTGCTGTTGATTGGTCGCGGCCTGGTGATCACCGCCCAGGCGCAGACACTGTTCGGCAAATTGCTGGCCGGTGCCTTGACCATGACTTTTTTTGTTTACGTTTTCGTCAACATCGGTATGGTCAGTGGCCTGTTGCCGGTGGTTGGGGTGCCGTTGCCGTTCATTAGCTACGGCGGAACTTCGCTGGTGACATTGCTGTCAGCGTTTGGGGTTTTGATGTCGATTCATACGCATCGCAAATGGATCGCGCAGGTTTGAATAAGGTGAAGATGTCAATGCAAGTAATGCGCGGCTGGGCGACTCGGCACGCGTCCTGGATGGGCCTGATTGGGCTGCTGGGCGCAACGCAAGAGGCGCAGGCCGGTGACTACGATGGTTCACCCCAGGTCGCCGAGTTTGTCGGTGAAATGACCCGCGACTATGGTTTCGCCGGTGAACAACTGATGGGCGTGTTCCGCGAAGCCCAGAAAAAGCAGGCGATCCTCGACGCCATCTCCCGCCCTGCCGAACGTGTGAAGCAGTGGAAGGAATACCGCCCGATGTTCCTGACGGACGCCCGCGTGGCGCGGGGCGTGGATTTCTGGCGCCAGCACGAGGCCGTACTGGCCCGCGCCGAGCAGGAGTACGGTGTACCGGCCCAGGTGATTGTCTCGATCATTGGCATCGAAACCTTCTACGGGCGCAATACCGGCAGCTACCGGGTGATCGACGCCTTGTCGACCCTGGGCTTCGATTACCCGCCGCGCGCTGACTTCTTCCGCAAGGAACTGCGCGAATTCCTGCTGCTGGCCCGTGAAGAACAGGTCGACCCGCTGACACTCAAAGGCTCCTACGCCGGTGCGATGGGCTTGCCGCAGTTCATGCCGAGCAGCTTCCGCGCCTATGCGGTGGATTTTGATGGCGACGGGCATATCAACATCTGGAGCAACCCCGACGATGCCATCGGCAGCGTGGCCAGCTACTTCAAACGCCACGGCTGGGTAGCCGGCGAGCCGGTGGTGATCCGCGCCGATGTCACCGGTGACCGCGCTGATGAAGGCCTGACCCAGGGCATCGAGCCGGCCAAGACGGTCGGGGAGTTGCGGGCGCTGGGCTGGTCGAGTCAGAATGCGCTGCCGGATGATATGCCGGTCACGGCGTTCCGCCTTGAAGGCGAAAACGGCCCGGAATACTGGATGGGCCTGAAGAATTTCTACGCAATCACGCGTTATAACCGCAGTGTGATGTACGCCATGGCCGTGCATCAGCTGTCAGACATGCTGGTCCAAGCACGGGGCAACAAGTAATGCGGGCATCGCCGTTCAATCAACCGCTCAAGCTGGTGGCGTTCGCCGCGTTGTCCCTGCTGGTCGTCAGTTGCTCCACCAGCCGTGGCCCGGCGCCGAAGTCCGGGGGCGCGGTTGTCCGTTCCCAGCCGGGTCTGGACATCAACCGCGCGCACAAAGACGGCGCGCCGTGGTGGGACGTCGACGTGTCGAAGATCCCGGATGCTACGCCGACCCTGCACACCGGTCCGTACAAGGCCAACCCCTACACCGTGCTGGGCAAAAGCTACTTCCCGTTGCAAGAGTCCAAGACCTACGTGCAATCGGGTACGGCGTCCTGGTACGGCACCAAGTTCCATGGCCAGAACACCGCCAACGGCGAAGTGTATGACCTGTACGGCATGAGCGCGGCGCACAAGACCTTGCCGCTGCCCAGCTATGTACGCGTGACTAACCTGGACAACAATCGCACAGTGATCCTGCGCGTGAACGACCGTGGCCCGTTCTACTCGGACCGCATCATCGACTTGTCCTACGCTGCCGCGAAGAAACTTGGTTACGCCGAAACCGGCACCGCGCGCGTGAAGGTCGAAGGTATCGACCCGGCGCAGTACTGGGCCCAGCGTGGCAAGCCGGCACCGTTGATGCTCAATGAGCCGCAAACCCAACAGCCGCAAGTGACTGCTTCCACCGGCAAGATCGAGCAATGGACGCCGCCACCGGCACAGCACGCGCCTGACACGGTGGTCGTGCCCCATGCGGCGCCTGGTGCGTCCATGGCTGGCGGGCAATACCTGCAGGTCGGCGCTTTCGCCAACCCGGATGCGGCAGAACTGTTAAGGTCCAAGCTCAGTGGCATGGTCAACGCGCCGGTGTTCATTAGCTCCATCGTGCGTAACCAGCAAACCTTGCACCGTGTACGCATGGGCCCGATCGGCTCGCCGAGCGAAGTGGCACACGTTCAGAACAGCGTGCGCATGGCCAACCTGGGGCAACCCAGCGTCGTCACTGCCGAATAATAGAGAATTGATGGTTCAGGCTCGTGCGCGGGCTCGAACCCTGGTTGTTGGCTCGTTAGACAATAAAAACCCAGGGGCAAGGGGTGAGCGGGCAACCGAACACGCGACAGTCTGGCAACGGGCTGTCTGAATAAGTTTTGCCCGCGAGGGCAAGTTTCCATAAGCAATTTCGAGAGACGGATGAACATCACCACCTTAGCCAAACGCACGTGCCTGCTTCTTTCGCTGATCATCACCCCGGCCGCCTGGGCCGTTGAAATGGTGCCGGCTTCCCCGCAACTGGCCGCCAAGTCCTGGGTCCTCATGGATGCCGCCAGTGGCAACGTGCTGGTCGAGAGCAACGGTGACCAGCGCCTGCCGCCGGCCAGCCTGACCAAACTGATGACTGCCTACATCGCGACCCTGGAAATCCGTCGCGGCCAGATCGGCGAGAACGACCCGGTTACTGTCAGTGAAAACGCCTGGCGCACCGGCGGTTCGCGGATGTTCATCAAGGTCGGCTCGCAAGTCACCGTGAGCGACCTGCTGCACGGCATCATCATTCAGTCGGGTAACGACGCCAGCGTCGCCCTGGCCGAGCACATCGCCGGCAGCGAAGACGCATTCGCCGACATGATGAACAAAACCGTGGCCGACCTGGGCATGACCAACAGCCACTTCATGAACCCGACCGGTCTGCCGAACCCAGAGCACTACTCGTCGGCTCACGACATGGCGATCCTGGCGCGCGCGATCATCCGTGTCGACCCGGTGCACTATGCGATCTACTCCCAGAAAGAATTCTTCTGGAACAACATCAAGCAGCCTAACCGCAACCTGTTGCTGTGGCGTGACAAGACCGTCGATGGCCTGAAAACCGGCCACACCGACGAAGCCGGCTACTGCATGGTGTCGTCCGCCGTACGTGATGGCCAACGCCTGATCGCCGTGGTCTTCGGCACCAACAGCGAGCAGGCCCGTGCGGCCGAAACGCAAAAACTGCTGACCTACGGTTTCCGCTTCTTCGAAACCCAGACCTTCTACCAGAAGGGTGCTGAACTGGCGACCGCACCGGTGTGGAAAGGCGCAACCTCCCAAGTCAAAGCCGGCCTGGCTGAAGACCTGACCCTGACCATGCCTAAAGGCCAGCTGAAAAAGCTCGCTGCCAGCATGACCATGAACCCGCAACTGGTTGCGCCAATTGCCAAGGGTGACGTGATCGGCAAGGTTGAAGTGAAACTGGACGACAAGGTGGTGCATAGCGCCGACCTGATCGCACTGGACGCCGTCGACGAAGGTGGTATCTTCCGCCGCGTGTGGGATAGCATCCGTCTATTCTTCTACGGCTTGTTCAACTGATTGTGTGCACCTGCAAAGCCCCGCGTTGATCCGACGCGGGGCTTTGCCGTCGCCACGGCTTACCGCTTACGAGGCCGTTCTGCCATGACCGATAAAGAAGTAAAGGCGCCAAAGATCGAATTCCCGGTGACGGATTACCCTATCAAGGTGATCAGTGACACCGGTGTGGGCCGCAAAGACCAGATTCTCGACATCGTGCGTAAACACGCGACGATCAACGACAACCGTGTGGATGAGCGATCCAGCTCCACCGGTAAATACACGACTATCCAGTTGCACATCGTTGCGACCGGTCAAGACCAGCTCTACGACATCAACAGCGAACTGCGGGCCACCGGCTTCGTGCACATGGTGCTGTGATGTCACAGGTCCTGGGCTTTCGCGAGCTCGGCCGGATGGACTACGAGCCCGTCTGGCACGCCATGCAGCGGTTCACCAATGAACGCGGCACCTCGGCCCCCGATGAAATCTGGCTGGTGGAACACCCGCCGGTCTTCACCCAGGGCCAGGCCGGCAAGGCCGAGCATCTGTTGCTGCCGGGGGATATTCCGGTGGTGCAGGTCGACCGAGGTGGCCAAGTGACTTACCATGGCCCGGGTCAACTTGTCGCATACCTGTTGCTGGATGTGCGCAAGCTGGGGTTTGGCGTACGCGATCTGGTCAGCCGCATGGAGACATGCCTGATCGAGCTTTTGGCCAGTTACGGCGTGACCGCCGCGGCCAAGCCCGATGCACCGGGTGTGTATGTCGACGGCGCGAAAATCGCCTCCCTGGGGCTGCGGATTCGCCACGGCTGTTCCTTTCATGGCCTGGCCCTGAATGTGGACATGGACCTGGCCCCGTTCCGGCGGATCAACCCGTGTGGCTATGCCGGGTTGGCGATGACGCAACTGAGTGACCATGCTTCACCGATTAAATTTGCCGAGGTGAGTGCCCGGCTGCGTGCGCAGCTCGTCAAACACCTCGACTATGCTGAGCAGACGACCCTTACGGGCGGAATCGACTGATTATGACTACTGATGCAGTGCAAACCATGATCCCGACGGTGGACGTTACCGACCGTCCGGCCCCGGCCCCGCGTGCCAAGGTGGAAGCCGGCGTCAAGCTGCGCGGCGCCGAGAAGGTTGCACGCATCCCGGTGAAGATCATTCCGACCACCGAACTGCCGAAGAAACCTGACTGGATCCGCGTGCGCATCCCGGTTTCGCCGGAAGTCGACCGTATCAAGGCCCTGCTGCGCAAACACAAGCTGCACAGCGTGTGCGAAGAAGCGTCCTGTCCGAACCTGGGCGAGTGCTTCTCCGGCGGCACCGCGACCTTCATGATCATGGGTGACATCTGCACCCGTCGTTGCCCGTTCTGCGACGTCGGCCACGGCCGTCCGAAGCCATTGGACGTCAACGAGCCGGAAAGCCTGGCCATCGCCATCGCCGACCTGCGCCTCAAGTACGTAGTGATCACCTCGGTAGACCGTGACGACCTGCGCGACGGCGGTGCCCAGCACTTTGCCGACTGCATCCGCGAAATCCGCAAACTGTCGCCGAACGTGATGCTCGAAACCCTGGTCCCGGACTACCGTGGCCGCATGGACGTGGCGCTGGAAATCACCGCTGCCGAGCCGCCGGATGTGTTCAACCACAACCTGGAAACCGTGCCGCGCCTGTACAAGGCTGCGCGTCCGGGTTCGGACTACCAGTGGTCGCTGACCCTGCTGCAGAAATTCAAGCAGATGATGCCGCACATCCCGACCAAATCCGGCCTGATGCTGGGCCTGGGCGAGACTGACGAAGAAGTCATCGAAGTCATGAAGCGCATGCGCGAACACGACATCGACATGCTGACCCTGGGCCAGTACCTGCAACCGTCCCGCAGCCACTTGCCGGTGCAGCGTTTCGTGCACCCGGACACCTTCGCCTGGTTCGCCGAGGAAGGTTACAAGATGGGCTTCAAGAACGTGGCGTCGGGCCCGCTGGTACGTTCCTCGTACCACGCGGACGAGCAGGCCAAGCTGGTCAAGGCAAGCCTGGTTTCTTAAGTCGCGCCGCAGCCCCAATATGGGAGGGGCTTGCTATGGTGAGCGGGCTTGCCCCGCGCTGGGCTGCGAAGCGGCCCCATCAACTGATGAGAACCACGGATGACTCAACTGACCGCTGCAGTACCTGCCCTTCGCAGCGAAGGCACCATCGCCCTGATCGCCCCCGCCGGCCCCGCCACCCTGGACGTCGAAAAAGCCGGCCAGTGGATGCGCACTCGCGGCTACGACCTGCGAATCTTCCCCGGCGTCTATGAACGCGACGGCTACCTCGCCGGCAGCGATAAAACCCGCCTCAACGACCTGCACAACGCCTTTGCCAACCCTGACATCGACGCCATCTTCTGCCTGCGCGGCGGCTACGGCACGCCACGCCTGCTCGATAGCCTGGACTTCGAACTGCTGCGCGCCAACCCCAAGCCGTTCGTAGGCTACAGCGACATCACCGCGTTGCACCTGGCCATCAGTCGCTACGCCGGTTTCGTGACCTTCCACGGTCCGATGCTCAACGCCGACCTGTTGGGTGACAAGCAGCCACCTACCGAGTCTTCATTGTTCAGCATGCTTCGCGGCCAGTTGGGTGCTGGCAGCGTACTGGCGCACCCCGCAGCCCACCCGCTGACCACCATCGAATCTGGTATCGCCTGCGGGCGTCTGCTGGGTGGCAACCTGTCGATGATCGCGGCAGTCATGGGCACGCCTTTTGAGATCGGCGCCGAAGGCATCATCCTGCTGATCGAAGACGTCAACGAGCCGATCTACCGCATTGACCGACTGCTGACGCACCTGCGCCTGGCGGGCAAGTTGGCGCAGTTGGCCGGTGTGCTGGTCGGGGATGTGGCGGGTGTGGACAGTGCCGCGCTGGAGCGCCTGCTCAAGCAGACCTTCGAACCGTTGCGCATTCCGGTGCTGTCCGGCTGGCGCAGTGGGCATTGCGATCCGAACCTGACGCTGCCGATGGGTGCGTTGGTACGGTTGGATGCGGGGGAGCAGCGGTTGGTGTTGGAGCAGGATGTGGTGTTAAAGCCGTAGCCTGTTGTCGCCCGTTAATCCGCCTTCGCGAGCAAGCCCGCTCCCACATTCAACCGCATTCCAAATGGATGTACTCGGTCAAATGTGGGAGCGGGCTTGCTCGCGAAAGCGGTAGCAGCCATAAGCCGATCTACCGGTTCTGCAGCGACTCCAGCAACTTCACCGTCGGATAGCCATCCGCCGGCCAGCCCAGCGCCTGCTGCGCCGCACGAATCGCCTTGCGCGTATTGGCGCCGATAATCCCATCCGGGTTGCCCGCGTCATAGCCATTGGCACTCAAGGCCGTCTGCAGGTCGATACGCTGCGAGCGGCTCAATGGCCGCTCATCCTTCGGCCAATCGCCACGAATCACACCACCACCACCGAAACGTTCCGACAACAGGCCGACCGCCAAGGCGTAGGACGACGAGTTGTTGTACTTGAGGATCGCACGGAAGTTATCCAGCACCAGGAACGCCGGGCCACGATAACCTGCGGGCAGCAGCAGGGCGGCGGAGAGTTGGTCGACGTTCGGCGGCATGCTCGCGCCAAAGGGCAGCTGGATACCGAGTTTCATCCACTCGGCAACGGTTTTGCGGATGCCGCCGTCGGCCAGCGCGTAATCGAAGTTCGCCGGCAGTTGTTTCACCTCAAAGCCCCATGGCTGGCCTTTCTGCCAGCCGGAGCTCTGCAGGTAGTGCGCGGTGGAGGCGAGGGCGTCGGCCGGGCTGTTCCAGATATCGCGGCGACCGTCGCCGTCGAAATCCACGGCGTGGGTGTTGTAGGTGGTCGGGATAAATTGGGTCTGGCCCATGGCGCCGGCCCAGGAGCCTTTCATCTGGTCGGCCTGGATATCGCCGTGCTGGATGATCTGCAACGCGGCCAGCAATTGCGCCTGGGCGAATGCCGGGCGACGCCCTTCGTAAGCGAGGGTCGCCAGGGAGCGGATCACCGAATTATTGCCCTGGAACTGGCCGAAGTTGCTCTCCATGCCCCATACCGATACCAGCGCCTGGCGGTCTACGCCATAACGTTGCTCGATGCTTTGCAGGGTATCGGCGTACTTGATCAGCAGCGCCTGGCCGTTACGCACGCGCAGTGGCGAGAGGGCGCCGTCGAGGTATTCCCACACCGGGCGGGAAAATTCCGGCTGGCTGCGGTCGGCGCGGATCACCGCCATGTCCGGGGTGACGTTGGCGAACGCGTTGTCGAACACGGCAGCAGTGATGCCGGCCTGCAGGGCTTGCACACGGAAGCCAGCCTGCCATTCAGCAAAGGTCTGGGTCGGCTGGATGTCCAGATTATCCACCGCCAGCGGGGCCACAACAGCGGGCGCTACCACGGGGGCGGTCTGGAGCTTGGGCAGGGGTTGAGCGTCGGCGGCAGTGGGTTTTTCCGCGCAGGCGACGAGCAGAATGAGGCTGGAGGCAGCGATCAATTGGCGAAGGTGCCAACGACGGGAAAGACTAGAGGGCATGCACAGGTCCAGGGATTACAAATCAGGTGCAGACCTTATCATGTCGGAGGGGCGCTTGCCTTCAGGCAGCCAGAAAGTAAGAAGCCTCCCAGCTATTAGACTGGAAGGCTTCGCGGCGGTAGCTGCCTTTGCCCTTGCCGGCGCGTTCTTGACGGCTGCGGAACAGTGGCTGGGCGATGATGGATTTGGCCTTGTTGGGGCCATGCTTGGATGGCTTTTTGCTCATGGTCGTTGCTCTCGATAGGTGGGATGGAGCGGTGCAAATCATCTGCCGATGTTGGACTGCTGTAAAGCCCGGCGATAGGTAGGAAAGTCACGCATCACCT
>NZ_JBBGYS010000069.1:0-26682 GCF_037479595.1 Pseudomonas sp. MYb541
GGTTGGTTTGGCTTGTAGTCCTTGAGCAGCAGGTAAGTGCTCCAACCCCACCAATCATTCGTCCAGTGCTTGTCGTTCAGGTCATTCACGTCCTTGCGACGCAGCACCTTGTCACCCTCCATTTTGAACAACGGCGAGAAGTTGTTCGCCGGGTTCTGCGCAGCATTCAAATCCGGCACATACAACGGCGCCTTGAAATTGGCCGGGGAGGGCGCGACACCACTGATAAAGGTGTCGAAAATCTCATCCGCCGAAGCTTGCACAGCGCGTTTGACCTGCACGCGGTTGTCCGCATCGATGGCGTCGAAGTAGCGTTTGTCTCCATACGCGTGCCATTGATCGCCCATGGCGTTACGCACCTTGAGCCCGAACTTGCTGTCTTCGTCATGCATGAAGCGGCTGATCAGCGAGCCCAACTCACCTGGCGTCACCACAGCTGCCAGTTGTTTACGCGGTACACGCAGATGGCCGGCCGAGAACAGATCGGTCAAAAAGTGATCAGCAAAACTGTTCATGGCGTACGCCAGTTCCAGCGCTTGGTCGGTACCGGTCTGGTGCGCCACGACGGCTTGTTGCAGTGCTGCCGTGTGCCCCGCTAGATAGGCCGACAGCGCCCATTCGCCGAAGTGGTCGGCATTGTCCGCCGCCAGTTTCAGGTAACGTCCCAACGGAATCAGCGCCGAAACTGCGCTACCGCCGCCAGTGATGCGGTTCCATTCCTCGGACAACGTATCACCCAAGGTGTCATAGGCTTCATGAGCTTGTTTGCCATCCTTGATCGCCTGCTTGACCGCATTGATCTCCTTTTGCATCACCGCGAGGATCTTGTGCGCTTCTTCCCGCGAGGCGGGCAGCACGGCGAGCGTATTGAAGGCCGCGGTAAAGCGTTGGACGCGCTCGGCGGGGGAGGCGCCATCGCTGATCGGTTGACCGGGGATGCCATAGAAATCACCGCCCAGGGCGATCACTTGGCCATAGGTCAGCGCCAGCCCATTGGGCAGGTGCAGCTCGACTTGGTGTGCGGGAATCGCTGGGGCATCCTTGACAAAGCGCAACAGGGTTTCATCGCCGATGGCAGTGTGTTCACCGCCTTCGAAACGCAAGGTAGGTGGGTTCTTTTCGGGTGCTGCGAGTTCAAGACCTGACATGTTAGCTCCTTGCTATGTCGTAGGAATCTTCCGTAATTACTGTATGCATATACAGTTAAATCGAGAATAGAGGAAAAATTTCCTACGTCAAGAAGGCGCGTATTCAAAGCGCCCACAATGAAGTCTGATGAATTGCAGTTGACGAATCTTTTTATAGTTGTACGATGACGTACGACATCACCAAAACCAACAACAACCTTTCAATAGAAAGTCTTCGCCCAGGGTGTTCGAATAATGAATCCACAAGAACTGAAGTCCATCCTTTCCCACGGTCTGCTGTCTTTCCCGGTGACCGATTTCAACGCCCAGGGTGACTTTCACCAGGCGGGTTACATCAAGCGTCTGGAATGGCTGGCCCCTTACGGCGCCACCGCCTTGTTCGCGGCCGGCGGTACTGGTGAGTTTTTCTCCCTCGCTGCCAGTGAATATTCCCAGGTGGTGAAAACCGCCGTTGATACCTGCGCCACCAGCGTGCCGATCCTGGCCGGTGTCGGTGGTTCGACCCGCCAAGCCATCGAATACGCCCAGGAAGCCGAGCGCCTCGGCGCCAAAGGCCTGCTGCTGCTGCCGCACTACCTTACTGAAGCCAGCCAGGACGGGGTTGCCGCCCACGTTGAAGCCGTGTGCAAATCGGTCAAGATCGGTGTGGTGGTCTACAACCGCAACGTCTGCCGCCTGACCGCGCCGCTGCTGGAACGCTTGGCCGAGCGCTGCCCGAACCTGATCGGCTACAAGGATGGCCTGGGTGATATCGAGCTGATGGTGTCGATCCGTCGCCGCCTCGGTGATCGTTTCAGTTACCTCGGCGGCCTGCCGACTGCAGAGGTTTACGCCGCTGCCTACAAGGCCCTGGGCGTACCGGTGTACTCCTCGGCGGTGTTCAACTTCATTCCGAAAACCGCGATGGACTTCTACCACGCGATTGCCAAGGACGATCACGCCACCGTTTCCAAGATCATCGACGACTTCTTCCTGCCGTACCTGGACATCCGTAACCGCAAGGCCGGGTATGCCGTGAGCATCGTCAAGGCCGGTGCAAAAATCGCCGGCTACGACGCAGGCCCGGTGCGTACGCCGCTGACCGACCTGCTGCCGGAAGAATATGAAGCCCTGGCCGCGCTGATCGACAAGCAAGGCGCGCAATAACCCATTTACAAGGCCGCTGAGAAATCAGCGGCCTTTTGCGTCAGGAGAAGATTCGTGTCCCAAGCCCAACGTTTTGACAACTACATCAATGGCCAGTGGGTGGCCGGTGCCGACTACTGCGTCAACCTCAACCCGTCGGAGTTGTCCGATGTCATTGGCGAATACGCCAAGGCGGATGTTGCCCAAGTCAACGCCGCTATCGACGCAGCCCGCGCAGCATTCCCGGCCTGGTCCACTTCCGGGATCCAGGCGCGCCATGACGCGCTGGATAAAGTCGGCAGCGAAATCCTCGCGCGCCGCGAAGAACTCGGCACCCTGCTGGCCCGTGAAGAGGGCAAGACCCTGCCCGAAGCCATCGGCGAAGTAACCCGCGCCGGTAACATCTTCAAGTTCTTTGCCGGTGAGTGCCTGCGCCTGTCCGGCGACTACGTGCCGTCGGTTCGTCCGGGCGTCAACGTCGAAGTCACGCGTGAAGCCCTGGGGGTGGTCGGCCTGATCACGCCGTGGAACTTCCCGATCGCCATCCCCGCCTGGAAAATCGCCCCGGCCCTGGCCTACGGCAACTGCGTGGTGATCAAGCCGGCTGAACTGGTGCCGGGCTGCGCTTGGGCACTGGCGGAAATCATTTCCCGTGCGGGTTTCCCGGCCGGCGTGTTCAACCTAGTAATGGGCAGCGGTCGTGTGGTTGGCGATGTGCTGGTCAACAGCCCAAAAGTTGATGGCATCAGCTTCACCGGTTCTGTCGGTGTCGGTCGTCAGATCGCCGTCAGCTGTGTATCGCGCCAGGCCAAAGTGCAGTTGGAAATGGGCGGCAAGAACCCGCAGATCATCCTCGACGACGCCGACCTCAAGCAGGCTGTCGAGCTGTCGGTACAGAGCGCGTTCTACTCCACCGGCCAGCGTTGCACGGCCTCCAGCCGCTTGATTGTCACCGCCGGTATCCACGATCAGTTCGTCGCGGCCATGGCCGAACGCATGAAGTCGATCAAGGTCGGCCACGCGCTGAAAAGCGGCACCGACATCGGTCCAGTGGTTTCCCAGGCGCAGTTGGATCAAGACCTCAAGTACATCGACATCGGCCAAAGCGAAGGTGCGCGGTTGGTCAGCGGTGGCGGCCTGGTCACCTGTGACACCGAAGGCTACTACCTGGCGCCGACGCTGTTTGCCGACAGCGAAGCGGCCATGCGTATCAGCCGTGAAGAGATCTTCGGGCCGGTGGCCAACGTTGTGCGTGTGGCGGACTACGAAGCGGCGCTTGCCATGGCCAACGACACCGAGTTCGGTTTGTCGGCGGGCATTGCCACGACGTCGCTCAAGTACGCCAACCACTTCAAGCGCCACTCCCAGGCCGGGATGGTGATGGTCAACTTGCCGACTGCCGGTGTGGACTATCACGTTCCGTTCGGTGGCCGTAAGGGTTCATCCTATGGGTCGCGTGAGCAAGGTCGCTATGCGCAAGAGTTCTACACCGTGGTGAAGACCAGCTACATCGGTTCGTAATACGCGACACCCGTGGCGCCCGCTTTGTGTGGGAGCTGGCTTGCCTGCGATAGCATCACCGGTGTGTGCCTGACACACCGAGGTGCCTGTATCGCGGGCAAGCCCGGCTCCCACATGAAAGCGGTCCCCACCGACAAATAGACCATTACCCGCAAAAAAAATAATTAGTGGGAGTACTTCTTCATGCAAGCGACCAAGCCGACCCATGTCCGCTATTTGATCCTGCTCATGCTGTTCCTGGTGACCACGATCAATTACGCCGACCGGGCCACCATCGCCATCGCAGGCTCCAGCCTGCAAAAAGACCTCGGCATCGACGCGGTCACCCTCGGTTACATCTTCTCTGCATTCGGTTGGGCCTACGTGGCCGGGCAAATTCCCGGTGGCTGGCTGCTGGACCGGTTCGGCTCCAAGAAAGTCTATGCGCTGAGCATCTTCACCTGGTCACTGTTCACCGTGCTGCAAGGCTATGTCGGTGAGTTTGGTGTCTCCACCGCCGTGGTTGCGCTGTTTATGCTGCGCTTTATGGTGGGCCTGGCCGAAGCGCCTTCGTTTCCCGGAAATGCCCGGATTGTCGCGGCGTGGTTTCCTACGGCTGAGCGCGGTACGGCTTCAGCGATCTTCAACTCGGCACAGTACTTCGCCACGGTGCTGTTTGCGCCGCTGATGGGCTGGATTGTCTACAGCTTCGGCTGGCAGCACGTGTTTATCGTGATGGGTGTGATCGGCATCATTTTCTCGCTGATCTGGCTGAAAGTTATCCACAGCCCGCGCCAGCATCCGATGATCAACGAAGCCGAGTTCAATCACATCGCCGCCAATGGCGCGATGGTCGATATGGATCAGGACAAAGGCAAGGGTAAGAAAACCGACGGTCCGAAGTGGGATTACATCCGCCAGTTGCTGACCAACCGCATGATGCTCGGCGTGTACCTGGGCCAGTATTGCATCAACGGTATCACCTACTTTTTCCTCACCTGGTTCCCGGTGTATCTGGTGCAGGACCGTGGCATGACCATCCTCAAGGCCGGTTTCATCGCCTCGTTGCCGGCGATCTGCGGGTTTATCGGCGGCGTGCTCGGCGGGGTGATTTCGGATTATCTGCTGCGCAAGGGGCATTCCCTGACCTTCGCCCGCAAGGCGCCGATCATTGGGGGCCTGCTGATCTCCAGCAGCATCGTGGCCTGCAACTACGTGGATATCGAGTGGATGGTGGTGGGCTTCATGGCCTTGGCCTTCTTCGGTAAAGGCGTTGGCGCACTGGGTTGGGCGGTAGTCTCCGACACCTCGCCGAAACAAATCGCCGGCCTCAGTGGCGGCTTGTTCAACACCTTCGGTAACCTCGCGTCGATCACTACCCCTATTGTGATCGGCTACATCATCAGCACCACCGGTTCGTTCAAGTGGGCCCTGGTGTTCGTCGGCGCCAATGCGCTGGTGGCAGTGTTCAGCTACCTGGTCATCGTCGGCCCGATCAAACGTGTAGTCCTCAAAGAGCCGCCTGCCAAGGGGCCTGAGTTGACCAACCTAACCGAAGCGCATTCCTGAGGGGCCGTGTGATGCAGTTGATTGAACATGCCGACTCGCCGCGCTCGATTCGTTTGCACGAGCGCGACAACGTGGTGATCGTGGTCAATGACCAGGGCGTACCGGCCGGGACTGAATTCCCGGACGGCCTGGTGACCGTGGATTTCATCCCTCAGAGCCACAAGGTGACCCTGGAAGATATCCCCGAGGGCGGCCAGATTATTCGCTATGGCCAGACCATCGGATACGCCCTGGCGCCGATTCCGCGTGGTAGTTGGGTGCAGGAAGATCAACTGCGCATGCCCACCGCGCCGCCGTTGGACAGCTTGCCGCTGTCCACCGAGGTGCCTGAGGCCCAGGCGCCCCTGGAAGGGTTTACCTTCGAGGGTTACCGCAACGCGGATGGCACTGTGGGTACGCGCAATATCCTTGGCATCACCACCACGGTGCAGTGCGTCACCGGCGTGCTGGATCATGCGGTCAAGCGCATCAAGGACGAATTGCTGCCCAAGTACCCGCACGTTGACGACGTGGTAGCGCTGACCCACAGCTACGGCTGTGGTGTGGCGATCACTGCGACCGATGCCTACATCCCGATCCGCACGGTACGCAACCTGGCGCGCAATCCGAACCTGGGCGGCGAAGCCCTGGTGATCAGCCTGGGCTGCGAGAAACTGCAGGCCGGGCAGGTGATGCACGACAACGACAGCTCCGTCGACCTGAGTGAGCCCTGGCTGTATCGGCTGCAGGATTCCAGCCACGGCTTTACCGAGATGATCGAGCAGATCATGGAACTGGCCGAGACGCGCCTGAAGAAACTCGACCAGCGCCGCCGGGAAACCGTGCCGGCGTCGGAGTTGATCCTGGGCATGCAGTGCGGCGGCAGTGATGCGTTTTCCGGTATCACCGCCAACCCGGCGCTGGGCTATGCCTCGGATTTGCTGCTGCGGGCCGGAGCGACAGTGATGTTTTCCGAAGTGACTGAAGTCCGCGATGCTATCTACCTGCTGACGTCTCGCGCTGAAAGCGAGGCGGTTGCCCAGGAGCTGGTCCGCGAGATGGACTGGTACGACCGTTACTTGGCCAAGGGCGAGGCGGATCGCAGCGCCAACACCACGCCGGGCAACAAGAAGGGCGGGTTGTCGAACATTGTCGAGAAGTCCTTGGGCTCTATCGTCAAATCTGGCAGCAGCGCGATCAATGGCGTGCTGGGCCCAGGCGAGCGTTTCAAGGGCAAGGGCCTGATCTTTTGCGCCACGCCGGCCAGTGACTTTGTATGCGGCACCTTGCAACTGGCGGCGGGGATGAACCTGCATGTGTTCACCACCGGGCGTGGTACGCCGTATGGGCTGGCGATGGCGCCGGTGGTGAAGGTGTCGACGCGTACGGAGCTGGCACAGCGTTGGCCGGACCTGATCGATATCGACGCTGGGCGTATTGCGACTGGGCGGGCGAGCATCGAGGAATTGGGGTGGGAGTTGTTTCACTTTTACCTGGATGTGGCCAGCGGCAGAAAGCAGACGTGGGCGGAGCATCACAAGCTGCATAACGACATCACCTTGTTCAATCCGGCACCGATTACCTGAGACCGAGTCGCCTGCATCGGGGGCAAGCCCCCTCCCACATTTGGATCGGTGAACACATTCAAGGCGGGAGGGGGCTTGCCCCCGATAGCGGTAGACCAGACGAAGCGGCCTACACTGGCTTATCATTAGCCACCTAACGACGCTCACCAAGGTTCTCCCCGGCATGCTGGCAATTTTCCTCACGACCCTGACCATCACCGCGCCGGTGTTTGCCATGCTGTTCCTAGGTGTGTTGCTCAAACGCATCAACTGGATCAACGACAACTTCATCCACACGGCCTCGTCCCTGGTGTTCAACGTCACCATGCCGGCGCTGCTGTTCCTCGGCATCCTGCATGCCGACCTGCACTCGGCGCTCAAGCCAGGCCTTCTGATCTACTTTGCCGTCGCCACCTTGCTCAGCTTCGCCCTGGCCTGGGGTTGGGCAATCTTTCGTTGCCCGCGTGAAGACCGGGGTATCTACACGCAAGGCGCGTTTCGCGGCAATAACGGCGTGATCGGCCTGGCGCTGGCCGCCAGCATGTACGGCGATTACGGCATCTCCCTCGGCGCGATTCTCGCGGCGTTGGTGATCCTGTTCTACAACACCCTGTCGACCATCGTGTTGGCGGTGTACAGCCCGGTGATCAAGTCCGATCCGTGGAGCATCTGCAAAAGTGTGGTGGCCAACCCGCTGATCATCAGCGTGATCGTGGCGGCGCCGTTCGCTTATTTTCAGATTGGCCTGCCGGGCTGGTTGGAAAAATCCATGCAGTATCTGGCGGATACCACCTTGCCGTTGGCCTTGATCTGCATTGGCGGCACCTTGTCCCTGGCAGCGTTGCGCAAGAGCGGCAATAGGGCGCTGAGCGCGAGTTTGATGAAGATGGTCTGGCTGCCGGTGGCGGCGACCTTAGGCGCGTGGTTGCTGGGCTTTCGCGGGCCGGAGCTGGGGATTCTGTTCCTGTACTTCGGTGCGCCGACCGCAGCCGCCAGTTTTGTGATGGCCAGGGCGGCCGAGGGTAATCATGAGCTGGCGGCGGCAATTATCGTGATCACCACCTTGATGGCGGCGGTGACCACGAATATTGGGATCTTCGTGTTGCAGGCAGGGGGTTGGATCTGAGGGTTGCGTGTCTGTGAGGGCCAATCGCCGGCAAGCCGGCTCCTACGGTGCCTCGTAGGTATCGATCACTTCCTGCGCCGCACGGAACGCATCAATCGCCGCCGGCACACCGGCATACACGGCGCAATGCAGCAACGCCTCGCGGATCTCTTCCACGGTGCAACCGTTGTTCAGTGCGCCGCGCACATGGCCTTTGAGCTCCTGCGGGCATTTGAGTGCGGTAAGGGCGGCGAGGGTGATCAGGCTGCGGGTTTTCAGCGGCAATCCTTCGCGGTTCCACACACTGCCCCAGGCATGTTCATTGACGAAATCCTGCAGCGGCTGGGTGAACTCGGTGGCATTGCCCAAGGCGCGGTCGACGAACACATCGCCCATGACCTGGCGACGCATTTCAACCCCGGGCTTTTTCTGATCGGTCATTGCGATTCCCTCTTGCGTTGGCGGCGCCAGGCTCGCAGCGTGCTGAACAACAGAAAAGCCACCAGCACTGGCAGGACGTAGTACAGCATCAGTTGTTCAAGCTTGGTGGCCAGGGGCATGCCCGTGGTGAACGCCATTACATGCAGCCCGTACGCCAGGTACAGGCCCAGCAGCACCAGGCCTTCGGCGCGGGTCACGCGGTAGCCGGTGTAGAACACCGGCAGGCACAGCACGACTACGCCGAGCATCACCGGCAGGTCGAAATCTAGGGCATTGGGCGATACCGACAGCGGCGAGGGCGCGAGCAGGGCGGTCAGCCCCAACACGCCGAGCAGGTTGAACAGGTTGCTGCCGATCACGTTGCCCACGGCAATTTCCCGCTCGCCGCGCAGGGCGGCAATCAGCGAGGTCGCCAGGCATGGCAGCGAGGTGCCCACGCCGATCAGGGTCAGGCCAATCACACGTTCCGACAGGCCCAGGTCGCCTGCCACATCCACTGCGGCGCCCAGCAGTAAATGCCCGGCCAGCACCAGGATCAGTAACCCACCGACCATCAGCAACACACTGCTCAGCCAGGGCGCGCGGGCCACGGTGTCCAGCGTGCGTGGGCGACGGGAGTGGCGCGTCTGGTAGTGCAACATGCCGAGGTAGGCGACCAGGGCAACCAGCAGCACCAGGCCGTCAATGGGGGTGAGTTCTTCATTGGCGGCGAGGGTGAACACCAGCAGTGCGGCCAGGATCATCACCGGAATATCCAGGCGCACCAGTTGGCGCGAAACCCGCAGCGGAATGATCAGCGCCGACAGGCCCAGGGTCACCAGGATGTTGAAGATGCTGCTGCCGATCACGCTACCCACGGCGATATCGGTGTTACCGGCCAGAGTGGCTTGCAGGCTGACGGTCATCTGCGGCGCGCTGCTGCCGAAGGCCACGATCGTCAGGCCGATGATCAGCGGACGCACCTTGAGGCTAGCGGCCAGGCGCACGGCGGCGCGCACCAGGATTTCGGCGCCGATGATCAGCAGCACCAGGCCGCTGACCAATTCCAGCAGGCTCCAGGGCGAGAGGGCGGTTAATCCGAAAATGGCAAGGGCTCCGTCTTCAGTTGCTCAAGGCTTGCACGCGAACCCGTGCGGTACCGCTGCCGATCATACCCAGCTGCTCGGCCGCCTTGCGTGAAAGATCGATCAGGCGCCCACGGGTATGCGGACCGCGATCATTGATGCGGACAACCACGGATTTGTCGTTGTCGAGATTGGTGACCTTGACCTGGGTGCCGAACGGCAATTGCCGGTGGGCGGCGGTCAGGCCGTTCTGGTTGAAGGGTTCACCGCTGGCGGTCTTTTTGCCATGGTGCCGGGCGCCGTAATAGGAGGCGGTGCCGGTTTCGTCGTAGCCGTTGGGGTTGATGATGCCGCTGGCACAGCCGGCCAACAGGGAGAACAAGGCCAGGAGGCCGAGTAGACGCTTCATTTCCAGGTTATCCCCCTATTAAATGTGGGAGGGGGCTTGCCCCCGATAGCGGTGAGTCAGTCAATAGAATTGCTGGCTGATACACCCTCATCGGGGGCAAGCCCCCTCCCACATGGGTCCGAGCCGAGCATGAAATCTGACTCGGACCATTCATCGCTATCAGCCTTCGAGTTTGCTTTTCAGCAATTCGTTCACCTGTTGCGGGTTGGCCTTGCCTTTGGAGGCTTTCATCGCCTGGCCCACAAAGAAGCCGAACATCTTGCCGCGCTTGGCTTCGTCTGCCGCACGGTATTGCTCGACCTGCTCGGCGTTGGCCGCGAGCATTTCATCCAATACAGCCGAGATCGCGCCGCTGTCGGTGACCTGCTTGAGGCCACGCTTCTCGATGATCTCGTCCGCGCTGCCTTCGCCTGCGGCCATGGCTTCGAACACGGTCTTGGCGATCTTGCCGGAGATGGTGTTGTCCTTGATGCGCAGCAGCATGCCGCCCAATTGCTCGGCAGTGACCGGTGCTTCGTCGATCTCCAGGCCTTGCTTGTTCAACAGGCTGCCCAGCTCAACCATCACCCAGTTGGCCGCCAGTTTGGCGTCGCCGGCAATGCTCACGACTTTTTCAAAGTAGTTGGCTTGTTCACGGCTGGAGGCCAAGACGCTGGCATCGTAGACCGACAGGCCGAACTGCGCCTGGAAGCGCTCGCGTTTCTGCTGCGGCAGTTCTGGCAGGGTGGCGCGGATGTCATTGAGGAACGAGTCCTCAAGCACCACCGGCAACAGGTCCGGGTCGGGGAAGTAACGGTAGTCGTTGGCTTCCTCTTTGCTGCGCATGGCGCGGGTTTCGTCTTTGTTCGGGTCGTACAGGCGGGTCTGCTGGATGACTTTGCCGCCGTCTTCGATCAGCTCGATCTGGCGACGCACTTCGCTGTTGATCGCCTTCTCGATGAAGCGGAACGAGTTGACGTTCTTGATCTCGCAGCGGGTGCCGAACTCGACCTGGCCCTTTGGACGGATCGACACGTTGCAGTCGCAACGCAGCGAACCTTCGGCCATGTTGCCGTCGCAGATACCCAGGTAGCGCACCAGTGCGTGGATAGTCTTGACGTAGGCCACGGCTTCCTTGGCGCTGCGCATGTCCGGCTCGGAAACGATCTCCAGCAGCGGCGTGCCGGCACGGTTCAGGTCGATACCGGTCGCGCCCGGGAATTCTTCGTGCAGGCTCTTGCCGGCATCTTCTTCCAGGTGTGCGCGGGTGACGCCGACGCGCTTAATGGTGCCGTCTTCCAGGGGGATGTCCAGGTGGCCCTTGCCAACGATCGGCAGTTCCATCTGGCTGATCTGGTAGCCCTTGGGCAGGTCAGGGTAGAAGTAGTTCTTGCGCGCGAACACGTTGTGCTGGCCGATCTCGGCGTCAATCGCCAGGCCGAACATCACCGCCATGCGCACCGCTTCCTGGTTCAGCACCGGCAGTACGCCGGGCATGCCCAGGTCGACCAGGCTGGCCTGGGTGTTCGGCTCGGAGCCGAACGTGGTGGCGCTACCGGAGAAAATCTTCGATTGGGTGGCGAGCTGGGTATGAATCTCCAGCCCGATCACAACTTCCCATTGCATAGTGTTCTCCTCAGAAGCCGGTAGGGGTGCGAGTGTGCCAGTCGGTGTTCAACTGGTACTGGTGCGCCACATTGAGCAGGCGGCCTTCCTGGAAATACGGGGCGAGCAGTTGCACGCCGACCGGCAGGCCATCGACGAAACCGGCAGGCATGGACAAGCCCGGCAGGCCCGCGAGGTTGGCGGTGATGGTGTACAGGTCTTCGAGGTACGCAGCCACCGGGTCGCCGTTCTTGGCGCCGAGCTTCCAGGCTGGGTTCGGCGTGGTTGGGCCGAGGATCACGTCGACCTGTTCAAAGGCGGCCATGAAGTCGTTCTTCACCAGGCGCCGGATTTTCTGCGCCTTGAGGTAGTACGCGTCGTAGTAGCCGGCCGATAGGGCATAAGCACCGACCATGATCCGGCGTTGTACTTCGGCACCGAAACCTTCGCCACGGGAGCGCTTATAAAGGTCGGTGAGGTCTTTCGGGTTTTCGCAGCGATAGCCGAAACGCACGCCGTCGAAACGCGACAGGTTCGAGGAGGCTTCTGCCGGCGCGATCACGTAGTACGCAGGAATCGCGTGCTGGTTGTTCGGCAGGCTGATTTCCTTGATCACGGCACCGAGGCTTTCCAGCGTCTTGACGCTGTTGTGCACCAGTTCGGCAATGCGCGGATCGAGACCGGCGCTGAAGTATTCCTTCGGCACGCCGATGCGCAGGCCCTTGAGCGAGGTGTTCAGGCTGGCGCTGTAGTCTGGCACGGGCTCGTCGATGCTGGTGGAGTCCTGTTTGTCGAAGCCTGCCATGCCTTGTAACAAAATTGCGCAGTCTTCAGCGGTGCGCGCCAGAGGGCCGCCCTGATCGAGACTGGAGGCGTAGGCGATCATGCCCCAACGGGAAACGCGACCGTAGGTCGGCTTCAGGCCGGTGAGGTTGGTGAAGGCCGCAGGCTGGCGGATCGAGCCGCCGGTATCGGTGGCTGTAGCGGCAGGCAGGAAGCGTGCGGCAACTGCGGCGGCCGAACCGCCAGACGAACCGCCGGGCACGTGCTCCAGGTTCCAAGGGTTTTTCACCGCGCCGTAGTAGCTCGACTCGTTGGCCGAACCCATGGCGAATTCGTCCATGTTGGTCTTGCCCAGGGTCACAGCGCCGGCGGCAGCCAGCTTGGATACCACGGTGGCGTCATAGGGTGCTTTGAAGTTGTCGAGCATCTTCGAGCCGCAACTGGTGCGAATGCCCTGGGTGCAGAACAGGTCTTTGTGGGCGATTGGAGCGCCCAGCAGCGCGCCATTTTCACCGTTGGCGCGACGTGCGTCGGCGGCCTTGGCCTGGCTCAGGGCCAGCTCTTCGGTGAGGCTGATGAAGCTGTTGACCTTTGGATCGTGCTCGGCGATGCGCGCCAGCAGGGTCTTGGTCAGCTCTTCGGAAGAAAACTTTTTGTCGGCGAGACCGCGAGCGATCTCGGCCAGAGTCATGTGATGCATTGCAGGCTCTTTCCCTTTAGTCGATGACTTTCGGAACCAGGTACAGGCCGTTTTCGACCGCTGGCGCGATGGACTGGTAGGCCTCGCGATTATTACTCTCGGTCACGACGTCTGCGCGCAGGCGCTGGCTGGCTTCCAGCGGGTGAGCCAGGGGCTCGATACCGTCGGTATTCACGGCCTGCATTTGGTCGACCAGCCCGAGAATGCTGTTCAGGGCTGCGGTGGTCTGTGGAAGATCGGCATCATTGAGGCCAAGCGAGGCCAGGTGCGCGATTTTTTCCACGTCGGAGCGTTCAAGCGTCATGGGAATCTCCAGTGGAAAACAGAACGGAGGCTGTCCGTGTGTTAGATTGTCGGAACACTACCGCATTTCTACGGTCTTACGGCCGCGATTGTGGGGTTAGGTGCACAGAAAGTCGGCCAATTTAGCACATTGGCGCCTTGCCCAAAATCCCTGTCGTTGTTAGAGTTTGCCGCACTTTTTTACCCACGCGTTGCCTAGGGTCCCTTTCCCATGTTCAAGAAACTGCGTGGCATGTTTTCCAGCGATCTTTCCATTGACCTGGGCACTGCCAACACCCTTATTTACGTGCGCGAGCGCGGTATCGTCCTGAATGAGCCATCGGTTGTGGCTATTCGGACGCACGGTAACCAGAAAAGTGTCGTTGCCGTCGGCACCGAGGCCAAGCGCATGCTCGGCCGTACACCCGGCAATATTGCCGCCATTCGTCCGATGAAAGACGGCGTGATCGCCGACTTCAGCGTCTGCGAGAAGATGCTGCAGTACTTCATCAACAAGGTTCACGAAAACAGTTTCCTGCAGCCCAGCCCTCGTGTGCTGATCTGCGTTCCGTGCAAATCCACCCAGGTTGAGCGTCGTGCCATCCGTGAATCGGCCCTTGGCGCCGGTGCCCGTGAAGTGTTCCTGATCGAAGAGCCAATGGCTGCTGCGATCGGTGCCGGCCTGCCGGTTGAAGAAGCACGCGGCTCGATGGTGGTGGATATCGGTGGTGGTACCACTGAAATCGCCCTGATCTCCCTGAACGGTGTGGTGTATGCCGAATCCGTACGCGTCGGCGGCGACCGCTTCGACGAAGCGATCATCACGTATGTACGTCGTAACTACGGCAGCCTGATCGGTGAGTCCACCGCTGAGCGCATCAAGCAGGAAATCGGCACCGCCTACCCAGGCGGCGAAGTGCGCGAAGTCGATGTGCGCGGTCGCAACCTGGCCGAAGGCGTTCCACGTGCTTTCACCCTGAACTCCAATGAAGTGCTGGAAGCTCTGCAAGAGTCCCTGGCCACCATCGTTCAGGCGGTGAAAAGCGCGCTGGAGCAATCGCCGCCGGAACTGGCTTCCGACATCGCCGAGCGTGGCCTGGTGCTGACCGGTGGTGGCGCCTTGCTGCGTGACCTCGACAAGCTGCTGGCCCAAGAGACTGGCCTGCCGGTGATCGTCGCCGAAGACCCGCTGACCTGCGTTGCCCGTGGCGGTGGTCGCGCACTGGAAATGATGGATAAACACACCATGGACCTGCTCTCCAGCGAATAAGTCATTGCTGGTTAGCCCATGTTTCGCCCGCAGGCAGCACTTTGCAGTGCTGCCTGTTGGCGTTTATCTTCTTCAATCTGCATCCAGGCCGGTTAGATGCCGTATGAATAAAGAGAACATTTGCCTGGGAGGAGCGGCTTATTAAACCGCTTTTCGCCAAAGGCCCCTCATTGGGCGTGCGCCTGTTGGTGCTGGTCGTGCTTTCGGTCGCGCTGATGGTGGTCGATGCCCGCTTTGCACTGCTCAAGCCCGTGCGCAGCCAGATGTCGCTGGTGTTGATGCAGACTTACTGGATCACCGACCTGCCGCAACGTCTGTACCAGGGCGTGGCCAGCCAATTTGGCAGCCGCACCGAACTGGTCGCCGAAAACGAAAAACTCAAGACCGAAAACCTGCTGTTGCAGGGGCGCATGCAAAAGCTCGCGGCCCTCACCGAGCAGAACGTTCGGCTGCGCGAGTTGCTCAATTCTTCCGCGCTGGTCAACGAAAAGGTCGAAGTGGCCGAGCTGATCGGCATGGACCCCAACCCCTTCACCCATCGCATCATCATCAACAAGGGTGAGCGCGACGGTGTGGTCCTGGGCCAGCCGGTGCTCGACGCTCGTGGCCTGATGGGCCAGGTGGTTGAGCTGATGCCCTACACCTCGCGGGTCTTGTTGCTGACGGACACCACCCACAGCATTCCGGTGCAGGTGAACCGCAACGGCCTGCGTGCGATTGCCAGCGGCACCGGTAACCCGGAACGCCTGGAATTGCGCCACGTGGCGGACACCGCGGACATCAAGGAAGGCGACCTGCTGGTCAGCTCTGGCCTGGGTCAGCGTTTCCCGGCGGGTTACCCGGTGGCGACGGTGAAGGAAGTGATCCACGATTCCGGCCAGCCGTTCGCCATTGTGCGTGCGGTGCCGACTGCCGCCCTAAACCGCAGCCGGTACTTGCTGCTGGTGTTCAGCGACAACCGTACGCCGGAAGAGCGCGCCAACGACGCCGCGCAGGCCCAGGAAGCGGAAGACAAGCAAAACGGTACAGCGCCGATCGTTCCGGCGACTGTGCCCAAGCCGGCATTCGTAGGACCACCGGCACCGACGGCGGCTCCGGCGGCGCCTGTGGCCACTCCGGTCAAGCCGGCCGCTCACAACACGCGTCCCGTCAAGCCAGCCGTGACTAAACCACCGGCCGCGACCCCGGCTGCCAAGCCTCCGGCGACTGCCCCGGCAACCACGCGGCAGAGGGAGGAATAATGGCCAGTACTCATTCGCGCAACGGCTGGATCGTCTGGCTGACCTTTGCTATCGGTATGCTGCTGAGCGTTTCGCCCTTGCCGCAGTTCATGGAAATTCTGCGCCCGCTTTGGCTGGCGCTGTTGCTGGCCTTCTGGTCGCTGAACCTGCCGCATAAAGTCGGCATGGTCACGGCGATGTTCCTGGGCTTGGCGGAGGATGTGCTCTATGGCACCTTGCTGGGTCAGAACGCGTTGATCCTGACCTTGATCACTTTCCTGGTGCTGTCGTTGCAGCAGCGCCTGCGGATGTTCCCGATGTGGCAGCAGTGCTTGGTGATCCTGGTGATCTTCGGCCTGGCACAGCTGGTTCAGCTGTGGCTGAGCGCCTTGACCGGTAACCGTCAGCCAACCCTGGCGCTGGTGCTACCGGCCCTGGTCAGTGCCTTGCTGTGGCCATGGATCAGCTTTGGTCTGCGTGGGTTGCGTCGTCGCTATAAAATCAATTGAATGGATTGCGAGGCTCTGCCTGGTTATCGAACCCTACAGGGAGAGTCTGCATGAATTCGCTTTACCTGGCCTCGGGCTCCCCGAGGCGGCGTGAATTGCTGGCCCAGATCGGTGTGCCTTACACCGTGGTCAGCGCGGCTATTGATGAAACCCCTCTTACAAATGAATCCGCCGTTTCCTACGTCGAGCGCCTTGCGCGCGGCAAAGCAGCGGCGGGTTTTGCTGCGCTCGAGAATAACTCCGGTGCCTGTGTGCTGGGTGCCGATACCGCCGTGATCGTCGATGGCAAAATCCTCGGCAAGCCGGTGGATCAGGCCGATGCCCTGGCAATGTTGATGGCGCTGGCGGGGCGCGAGCATGAAGTGCTGACCGCCATTGCCCTCACCGACGGCCAACGCTGTGAGACTGTTTGTGTAAGCAGTCGTGTACGGTTTCGCGGGATTTCCGTCGAGGAAGCGACCACCTACTGGCACAGCGGCGAACCCCAAGACAAGGCGGGCGGCTATGCTATCCAAGGGTTGGGCTCGGTCTTTGTCGCCGGGCTCAATGGCAGTTATTCCGCCGTGGTAGGCCTGCCGGTGTGCGAAACCGCGCAACTGCTCGGCCAATTCGGCATACCCTGTTGGCAAAACCTTACCGCGCGCTGAACGCCGTACTCCAGCGCCCAGCCTTAAGCGATCGGTCACTATTGTGAAAACGCCTGAACGAGACCCAGCCATGAGTGAAGAGATTCTGATCAATATCACGCCGATGGAATCGCGCGTGGCGGTGGTAGAGAACGGTGTTCTGCAAGAAGTGCACGTTGAGCGCACCCAGAAGCGCGGGATCGTCGGCAACATCTACAAAGGCAAGGTGGTGCGGGTTTTGCCGGGGATGCAGGCGGCATTCGTCGACATCGGGCTGGACCGTGCCGCGTTTATCCATGCTTCGGAAATTTCCCTGCGCGAAGGGCCTGCGGTAGAAAGCATCAGTGCCCTGGTGCACGAAGGGCAGAGCCTGGTGGTGCAAGTCACCAAGGACCCCATTGGTTCGAAGGGCGCGCGCCTGACCACTCAATTGTCGATTCCGTCGCGTTACCTGGTGTACATGCCGCGCACCGCCCATGTCGGCATTTCCCTGAAGATCGAAGACGAAGCCGAGCGCGAGCGCCTGAAAAAGGTGGTCAGCGACTGCGTGGCGGCCGAAGGCATCAAGGAAGCGGGCGGTTTCATCCTGCGCACCGCCGCCGAAGGCGCCGGCGCCGATGAGATCCTTATGGACATCCGCTACCTGCGGCGCCTGTGGGACCAGATCGGTGCCCAGATCAAGACCATCGGCGCGCCCAGTGTGATCTACGAAGACCTCGGCCTGGCCCTGCGTACGCTGCGCGACCTGGTCAGTCCAAAGATTGAGAAAATTCGCATCGACTCGCGGGAAACATTCCAACGCACCACGCAATTTGTTGCCGAGCTGATGCCTGAAATTGCCGACCGCCTGGAACACTATCCCGGCGAGCGGCCGATCTTCGACCTGTATGGCGTTGAAGACGAAATCCAGAAAGCCCTGGAACGCAAGGTGCCGCTCAAGTCCGGTGGCTACCTGGTGGTGGACCCGGCGGAAGCCATGACCACCATCGACGTCAATACCGGCGCGTTCGTGGGCCATCGCAACCTCGAAGAAACCATCTTCAAGACCAACCTCGAAGCGGCCACCGCGATCGCGCGCCAACTGCGCCTGCGTAACCTGGGCGGCATCATCATCATCGACTTCATCGACATGGAAGATGAAGAACACCAGCGCCAGGTGCTGCGTACCCTGGAGAAACAGCTGGAACGCGATCACGCCAAGACCAACATCATCGGCATCACCGAGCTGGGCCTGGTGCAAATGACGCGCAAGCGCACCCGCGAAAGCCTGGAGCAAGTGCTGTGCGAACCGTGCAGCAGTTGCCAGGGCCGCGGTAAATTGAAGACCCCGGAAACGGTTTGCTACGAGATTTTCCGCGAAATCCTGCGAGAAGCGCGAGCCTACCAGGCCGAAGGTTACAGAGTGCTCGCCAACCAGAAAGTGGTCGATCGGCTGCTGGACGAAGAATCCGGTAACGTTGCCGAGCTGGAGGGGTTTATCGGGCGCACGATACGCTTCCAGGTCGAAACCATGTATTCCCAGGAACAATACGACGTGGTGCTGCTCTGATCCCCAATCGTTTTCCTTTTATGAGACAGGCAGGCCTTGATCTGCCGTCCGACTACCGCCTTGAGGGTCGCCTGACATGGAGCGTCTGATACGCTTTTTTGCCGCTATGACCCGTTGGGGCCTGGGCCTCTGTGCCTTGCTGCTGGTACTGGCGGCGGTGTATGTGAGCCTGGGACGTGAGTTGACGCCGCTGGTGGCCGAGTACCGTGCAGAAGTCGAGGCCAAGGCCCAGGCTGCTGTGGACATGCCCCTGCATATCGGCAGCCTGGAAGGCCGCTGGAGCGGCTTCGCGCCGGTATTGCTGGCCCATGATGTGATGGTGGGCGAGGGCAGCAGTGCCCTTCGCCTGGACCAGGTCGAAGTGGTGCCGGATATGTGGGCCAGCCTGATGGCCCGAGAAGTGCGCATTGCGCACCTGCAAGTCAGTGGCTTGCAGGTTAGCGTCAAGGAAGACAAGGACGGCAAATGGGCCTTGCAGGGCTTGCCAGTGCAGGACGACCAGCCCGTGGACCCTGAGCAGTTGCTCAAGAACATGCAAAAGGTCAAGCGCGTGTCGTTGCTGGACAGCCAGGTGACCTTGCAGCCGTTTGACCAGGCGCCGGTGACCCTGACGTATGTCGGCCTGAGCCTGCACACCGGCATCACGCGCCAACGCCTGGATGCACGCTTGACGCTGCCCGACGGCCAACCCTTGGCGGTGAGCCTGCGCACGCGTATCCGCGCCAGTCAGTGGAAGGACGGCGAAGTCCAGGCGTACGTGAGCCTGCCGCAAAGCGACTGGGCCAAGTGGATCCCAGCCAAGCTGACCCAGCAATGGAAGCTCACCCAATTCAAGGCTGGTGGTGAACTCTGGCTGACCTGGGCCAAAGGCACCGTGCAAAGCGCGGTGGTGCGCCTCAACTCGCCGCAGGTAAAAGGCAGCTACGCCGACCGCAAACCTGTGCATATCGAGAACCTGGCCCTCACCGCCTACCTGCAACGCAGCGATAGCGGTCTCAAGGTGCTGTTCGACTCGCTGGCGATGAACCTGGGGGAAACCCGCTGGGAATCGCGCCTGCAACTTCAGCAAACCCTGGCCACCGACAAGGATCAGGAGGTCTGGAAGCTCCAGGCCGACCGCCTGGACCTCACGCCGATCACGCCGCTGCTCAATGCCCTGGCGCCGCTGCCGGAGGGTTTCGCCAAGACCATTCAGCACCTCAAGGCCACGGGCCTGCTGCGTAATGTGCTGGTGGATTTCCGTCCTCAAGATACGACGGATCAAAAAGTCAGCTTCGCCGCCAACCTCGAACGCATCGGTTTTGATGCCTACTTTGGCGCACCGGCCGCGCGGAACGTGTCCGGCAGTATCAGCGGTGACCTGGGCCACGGCGAATTGCGCATGGACAGCAAGGACTTTTCCCTGCACCTCGACCCGATCTTTGCCAAGCCGTGGCAGTACATCCAGGCCAATGCACGCCTGACGTGGAAGCTCGACAAGGAAGGCTTCACCCTGATCGCCCCGTACATCAAGGTGCTGGGTGAAGAGGGCAATGTCGCCGCTGATTTCCTGATTCGCCTGCATTTCGACCACAGCCAGGAAGACTATATGGACCTGCGGGTCGGCATGGTCGATGGCGATGGGCGCTTCACCCCCAAATACCTGCCGGCGGTGTTGAGCCCGGCGTTGGATGAGTGGCTGCGTACGGCGATTCTCAAGGGCGCGGTGGACCAGGGCTTTTTCCAGTATCAGGGTTCGCTGAACCACGACGCGCTGCCGGCCTCACGCAACATCAGCCTGTTCTTCAAGGTGCATGACGCCGAACTGGCATTCCAGCCGGGCTGGCCGCATGTGAGCAAGGTCAATGGCGAAGTGTTTGTCGAGGAGAGCGGCGTACGCATCCTGGCCAGCACGGGCCAGTTGCTCGACACCAAGGTCAAGGACGTCTACGTCAATATCCCCCACGCGCCGGCGGGCAAGGACAGTCATCTGTTGCTGACCGGCGGGTTTGCCGGTGGTTTGGGCGACGGTTTGAAAATCCTCCAGGAAGCGCCGATCGGCACCGCATCGACCTTTGCCGGCTGGAAGGGCGAGGGCGACCTGCAAGGCAGCCTTGACCTGGATGTACCGTTGGCGAAAGGCACCGAGCCGAAGATTGTGGTGGACTTCAAGACGGACAAGGCACGGCTGCAATTGGCTGAACCGACCCTGGACCTGACCCAGCTCAAGGGCGATTTCCGCTTCGACAGCGCCAAAGGCCTCAGTGGCCAGAACATTACGGCCCAGGCGTTTGACCGGCCGATCACGGCGCAGATCGTTGCCGATGGCAAGCCGGGCAATATCAGCACGCGTGTGTCTGCCAAGGGCCAGGTGACGGTCAAGCGGCTGACGGACTGGTTGAAAGTCAGCCAACCGTTGCCGGTGTCCGGCGATATTCCCTACCAGTTGCAACTGACCCTGGACGGCGCCGATAGCCAACTGATGGTCAGCTCCAACCTGAAGGGTGTTGCCGTGGACCTGCCGGCACCGTTCGGCATGCCCGCCAACCAGGGGCGTGACAGTGTGTTCCGCATGACCTTGCAGGGGGCCGAGCGGCGTTATTGGTTCGATTACGGCGAGCTGGCCAACTTCACCTTCGCTGCGCCGCCGGACAAATTCAATGAGGGGCGCGGTGAGCTATTCCTCGGTGATGGCGATGCTGTGTTGCCAGGGGCCAAGGGCTTACGCATTCGCGGCGTGCTGTCTGAACTCGATATCGACCCGTGGAAGAAACTGGTTGACCGCTACGCGGGCAGCGACCCGGGCGGCAGCGCCAAGCAGTTGCTCAGCGGCGCTGACTTCAAGGTGGGCAAGCTGACCGGTTTTGGCACCCAGTTTGATCAGGTCAATCTACAGCTGGACCGCAAGCCTGCGGCGTGGGGCCTGCAACTCGACAGTCAGCAGGCCAAGGGCACCGTCAACCTGCCGGACGCCAAGGGCGCACCGATTGCGGTCAACCTTCAATATGTGAAGCTGCCAGCGGTGGATCCGACGGTGCAGGCTGATGAAAGCGCACCGGACCCCTTGGCGAGCATCGACCCCAAGGACATTCCGGCGCTGGATATCGCCATTGATCAGCTGTTCCAGGGCCCGGATCTGATAGGCGCCTGGTCGCTGAAAATCCGCCCGACCGCCAAAGGCCTGGCCTTCAATAACCTCGACCTCGGCCTCAAAGGCATGCAGCTCAAGGGCGCGGGTGGTTGGGAAGGGACGGCTGGCGACAGTAGCAGTTGGTACAAGGGTCGCCTGGATGGCAAGAATATCGGCGATGTACTCAAGGGTTGGGGTTATGCACCCACCGTCACCAGCCAGGATTTTCACCTGGATGTGGATGGTCGCTGGCCCGGTTCGCCTGCCTATGTCGGGCCCAAGCGTTTCTCCGGCAGCCTGGATGCATCGTTCCGCAATGGCCAGTTCGTCGAAGTGGAAGGTGGCGCCCAGGCGCTGCGGGTGTTTGGCCTGCTGAACTTCAATTCCATTGGGCGCCGTCTGCGCCTGGACTTCTCGGACTTGCTCGGCAAGGGCTTGAGCTACGACCGTGTGAAGGGCTTGCTGGCGGCGAGCAACGGGGTATTCGTGACCCGTGAGCCGATCACCATGACCGGGCCTTCGACTAACCTGGAACTCAACGGCACCCTGGACCTGGTCGCAGACCGTGTCGACGCCAAGCTGCTGGTCACCTTGCCGGTGACCAATAACCTGCCGATCGCCGCGCTGATCGTAGGCGCGCCCGCTATCGGCGGTGCGTTGTTCCTGATCGACAAGCTGATTGGTGACCGTGTTGCGCGCTTTGCCAGCGTGCAATACAAGGTCGAAGGCCCGTGGAAGGACCCGAAAATCACCTTCGACAAGCCATTTGAAAAACCAAACTGAGAGCCTGTGGAGTAGCATGGCCGCATGCCCATTAAGGAGAGACGGTCCATGTCCTTTGCGGTAATTCAAATGGTCAGCCAGAGCGATGTGCTGGCCAACCTCGCCCAGGCCCGGCGCTTGCTGGAACAAGCCGCGGCGGGTGGGGCGAAGCTGGCGGTATTGCCGGAAAACTTTGCCGCCATGGGCCGCCGCGACGTGGCCGATATCGGTCGCGCCGAAGCTCTGGGCGAAGGCCCGATCCTGCCGTGGTTGAAACAGACCGCCCGCGACCTCACCTTATGGATAGTGGCTGGTACTTTGCCGCTGCCGCCAAAGGACCAGCCGAACGCCAAGTCCAATGCCTGCTCGTTGCTGGTCGATGATCAGGGTGAAATCGTTGCCCGTTACGACAAGCTGCATCTGTTCGATGTGGATGTCGCCGATGCCCGCGGTCGTTATCGCGAATCTGACGACTATGCTTTCGGAGGCAATGTGGTGGTAGCGGACACGCCCGTCGGCCGGTTGGGCCTGACGGTGTGTTACGACCTGCGCTTCCCCGAGCTGTACAGCGAATTGCGTGCGGCGGGGGCTGAGTTGATTACCGCGCCTTCGGCGTTTACGGCGGTGACCGGCGCGGCGCATTGGGATGTGCTGATTCGCGCACGCGCCATCGAGACCCAGTGTTACCTGCTGGCGGCGGCTCAAGGCGGTGTGCATCCGGGGCCACGGGAAACCTATGGTCATGCGGCGATTGTCGACCCTTGGGGTCGTGTGCTGACACAACAGGATCAAGGCGAAGCGGTGTTGCTGGCCGAACGCGATAGCAATGAACAGGCGTCGATACGGACGCGCATGCCGGTGGTCAACCATCGGCGCTTTTTCTCGCAGGGCGCACAGCGACCTGCTTCGGAACGATGAATTTAAGGCCATACCTATGAGCGAGTTGTTGTCCTCAGTCAGTGATCACCTCCTGGCGCCCGGTGGCGTGACCATCGAAAGCTTGCAAACCGTACTCGGCGACTTGGCCGGGCCGGGCATCGACGCGGCTGACCTGTATTTCCAAGGGCAGATTTCCGAGTCCTGGGCGCTGGAAGACGGCATCGTCAAGGAAGGCAGTTTCAACCTCGACCAGGGTGTGGGCGTGCGTGCGCAGTCCGGTGAAAAAACCGGTTTTGCCTACAGTAACGCGATCACCCTGGAAGCCTTGGGCCTGGCGGCGCGTGCCGCGCGTTCGATCTCCCGGGCCGGGCAAAATGGCACGGTGCAGGCATTCAGCACCCAGGACGTGGCGCAGTTGTACGCGCCGGATAACCCCCTGGAAGTGATCAGCCGTGCGGAAAAGGTCGAGCTGCTCAAGCGTATCGATGCCGCCACCCGTGCCCTCGACCCGCGTATCCAGCAGGTTACCGTGAGCATGGCTGGTGTGTGGGAGCGCATCCTGGTGGCGTCCACCGATGGCGGCCTGGCGGCGGATGTGCGGCCGCTGGTGCGCTTCAACGTCAGCGTAATCGTCGAACAGAACGGTCGCCGCGAACGGGGTGGTCATGGCGGCGGCGGGCGTACCGACTACCGTTATTTCCTCACCGACGACCGTGCCATGGGTTATGCCCGTGAGGCGCTGCGCCAGGCGTTGGTCAACCTGGAAGCCATTCCTGCCCCGGCCGGCACTTTGCCGGTGGTGCTGGGGTCGGGTTGGTCCGGCGTGCTGCTGCACGAAGCGGTCGGCCATGGCCTGGAAGGTGACTTCAACCGCAAAGGCAGTTCGGCCTATAGCGGGCGTATGGGTGAAATGGTGGCCTCCAAACTCTGCACCATCGTCGATGACGGCACCCTGGCCGGGCGTCGTGGCTCGCTGAGCGTCGACGACGAAGGCACTCCAACCGAGTGCACCACCCTGATCGAAAACGGTGTGCTCAAGGGCTACATGCAAGACAAGCTCAACGCTCGCCTGATGGGTGTGGCGCGCACGGGTAACGGCCGTCGCGAATCCTACGCGCACCTGCCGATGCCGCGCATGACCAACACCTACATGCTCGGTGGCGAAAGCGACCCGGCCGAGATCATCGCTTCGGTGAAGCGCGGCATCTACTGCGCCAACCTCGGTGGCGGCCAGGTGGATATCACCAGCGGCAAGTTCGTGTTCTCCACCAGCGAGGCTTACCTGATCGAAGACGGCAAGATCACTGCACCGGTCAAAGGTGCGACATTGATCGGTAACGGTCCGGAAGCCATGAGCAAGGTGTCGATGGTCGGCAACGACCTGTCGCTGGACAGCGGCGTGGGTACCTGCGGGAAAGACGGACAGTCAGTGCCGGTGGGTGTCGGCCAGCCAACGCTGAAGATTGATGCGATCACCGTGGGTGGCACGGGGTCGTAAGAAAGACGGAGCTTCGGGTGGCGAGAACCGCCCCCCGGGGAGGAGGATCAGCGCAGGCCGCGTTGAGTCTCGTCCAGCTCACGGATGTACTTGAAGATTTTACGGCTGGTGGCCGGCGCCTTGTTATGCGCCTGCTCGTGCTGGGCCTGACGGATCAGGGAGCGCAGTTGCTGGCGGTCCGCGTCCGGGTAGTCCATCACGAATTTCTCCAGCACGGCGTCATCGCCCGCGATCAGGCGGTCACGCCAACGTTCCAGGTTATGGAAGCGTTCGTTGTACTGTCGAGTGGAGGCATCGGTTTGATCGAGCAAGGTCAGAATGGCGTCGATGTCCTGATCGCGCATGAGTTTGCCGATAAACGAGATGTGCCGTTTACGCGCGATATTCGCGGTGTGCTTGGGCGCATCGGCCAGGGCACGACGCATTTCGTCGGTCAGTGGCAGTTTTGCAATCAAGTCTTTTTTGAGCGTTGTAAGGCGCTCGCCAAGGTCAACCAGAGCATGCAGCTCACGTTTGACCTGGGTTTTGCTTTTCTCCCCATCGAGGGAGTCGTCGTAAGAATCAACCATGGTGGCAGTCCGCAAAGAAACGCCGCCATGATAACCAGTCGGGGGCCGCTTGTCCGGCCCGGTCGCTCGATGGCCTTAACCGAAAGCAGAATTTGAGTGGAGAAAACCATGAGTGCAGCCCAAAGCGTCGGTCCGCAAGCGTTACCGGCACTGCAGGAACAAGTCGAGCAGATCCTTGCCGAGGCCAAGCGCCAGGGGGCCAGTGCCTGTGAAGTGGCCGTGTCGCTGGAGCAGGGGCTGTCGACGTCGGTGCGCCAGCGGGAAGTGGAAACCGTTGAGTTCAACCGCGATCAGGGTTTTGGTATCACCTTGTATGTCGGGCAGCGCAAAGGCTCGGCCAGTACCTCGGCCAGCGGTCCGGAAGCCATTCGCGAGACGGTGGCGGCTGCGCTGGCAATCGCCAAGCACACCTCAGAAGACGAGAGCTCGGGCCTGGCCGACAAGGCGCTGATGGCCAAGGACCTGCAGGATTTCGATCTATTTCACGCTTGGGACATCACACCCGAACAGGCCATCGAACGGGCGCTGATCTGCGAAGCCGCTGCGTTCGACGCTGATGCCCGCATCAAGAACGCAGATGGCACCACGTTGAGCACGCACCAGGGTTGCCGTGTGTATGGCAACAGCCATGGCTTTATCGGTGGTTACGCGTCCACTCGCCATAGCTTGAGCTGCGTGATGATCGCCGAAGCTGACGGCCAGATGCAGCGCGATTATTGGTACGACGTCAACCGTCAGGGCGAATTGTTGGCGGACCCGATCAGCATTGGTCAGCGCGCGGCGCAGCGTGCAGCGAGCCGCCTGGGCGCGCGCCCGGTGCCAACCTGTGAAGTGCCGGTACTGTTTTCGGCAGAACTGGCGGGTGGGTTGTTTGGCAGTTTCCTGGGGGCGATTTCCGGTGGCAACTTGTACCGTAAGTCCTCGTTCCTGGAGGGGGCGATTGGCCAAAAATTGTTCCCAGAGTGGCTGACCATCGATGAGCGCCCGCACTTGATGCGCGCCATGGGCAGTACGTCGTTCGACGGTGATGGCCTGGCGACGTATGCCAAACCGTTCGTCGAGAAGGGCGAGTTGGTGTCTTACGTACTGGGCACGTACGCCGGTCGCAAGCTGGGCCTGCCAAGCACCGCAAACTCCGGAGGCGTACACAACCTGTTCGTCACCCATGGCGATGAAGACCAAGCTGCGCTGCTTCGGCGCATGGGGCGTGGCTTGCTGGTGACCGAGCTGATGGGCCATGGCTTGAACATGGTCACCGGTGATTACTCGCGTGGCGCGGCGGGTTTCTGGGTGGAAAACGGCGAGATTCAGTTTGCCGTCCAGGAAGTGACCATCGCAGGCAATATGCGCGACATGTTCAAGCAGATCGTCGCCGTGGGTAATGATCTGGAACTGCGCAGCAACATTCGCACAGGCTCGGTGTTGATCGAGCGGATG
>NZ_JBBGYS010000070.1:0-21972 GCF_037479595.1 Pseudomonas sp. MYb541
GCCTTTCCAAAAGTGAGCCGCCGTAAGGGCGGAACCCTAAGTGGCCGTTACCGCAGCAACGGATATGTACTCAATCAACTCTTATGCAACTTACTCATCAGTTGCGCTTCAGCCTGGGTCAGTCCGCAGGATTGGGTCAACTCATCCACCGTAGCCCCCATCCCCACCAGCTTCGCCGCCTGCGCAAACGAAAGACTCGAAGGATCCCGCTGCTCAATCTGCGCCAGTTTGTCAGGCAACGGCGCAAGAATCGCGCGCAACTCATGCACCTCGTCCCCGACTTTCACCGCACTCTGCTGAAAGTGATCAACCCGCTTCACCAACTCCAGCACCCGCCGATCACGCAGAGCATCACGCTCAGCCTGCTGCAACAACAGTTCACGCTGCTGACGCACATAGCGCAACAGAAATGCCAAAGTCCCGGCCCACAACAGGGCCAGGACAATCATTGCGGCCTCAAGGAACAATCAGATGCTCTCCAGTTCCGACCATTCTTCTTCGCTCATCATCTTGTCCAGCTCAACCAGAATCAGCAGCTCGCCGTTCTTGTTGCACACGCCCTGGATAAACTTGGCGGACTCCTCGTTACCCACGTTCGGCGCAGTTTCCACTTCCGACTGACGCAGGTAAACCACCTCGGCCACGCTGTCGACCATGATCCCGACCACTTGCTTGTCGGCCTCGATGATGACGATACGCGTGTTGTCGTTAACCTCAGTCGGCACCAGGCCGAAACGCTGGCGGGTGTCGATCACTGTCACCACGTTGCCGCGCAGGTTGATGATGCCCAGCACGTAGCTTGGCGCACCCGGTACCGGAGCAATCTCGGTGTAGCGCAGCACTTCCTGCACGCGCATCACGTTAATGCCATAGGACTCGTTGTCCAGTTTGAAGGTCACCCATTGCAGGATCGGATCATCCAAACCTTGTGCGGACGCTGACTTGTTCATACCCCTGACCCCTTCAAATGCCGTTGAGTACGGCGTGTGTGCTTCGCTGACCGCATTCGCATGCGGCCCTTATTGTTCAATCAACTGTGTTTGTTCAGTGGCATCGATTTGACGGCACCGCTGGCGATCAACTCAGCCAGTTCGGCGACGTCGAGCAACGCGCACATGTGTTCGATCACGGTGCCCGCCAGCCAAGGCCGTTGGCCCCGGTGGCTGCGCCATTTGATTTCGTTCGGGTCCAGGCGCAACGAGCGGCTGACTTGATGCACCGCCAGCCCCCACTCGTAGCCCTGCACCGAGATCACGTATTGCAGGCCCTGACGGAAGTCGTCGCGGTAGCGGTCGGGCATGACCCAGCGCGCGGTATCCAGGACTTTGAGGTTGCCGGCCTGGCTGGGCAGGATGCCGAGGAACCACTCCGGTTGCCCGAACAACGGCGTCAGCTCCTGGCCTTCCAGCGAATAGATCGAGCCCAGGCACACCAGCGGCACCGCCAGGGTCAACCCGGCGACGTCGAACAGCAGGCATTCGAACGGTTCGGCAGCCCAGCTCGGGCGGCCATCACCGGTCACCGGCGGCGGTGTGATGCTCGGCGGCAGGTGCACTTGCACCACCGGCTCGACCACAACGGGAGCAACCACCACAGGCGCCACCACTATCGGTGTGATCGGCACTACGACCTGCGCATCGCGGGCTTGTTCTTCCAGCACCGCCAACTGGAATTCATCCAGCGCGGCTTCGGGTTCAACAGCCGGTTCCAACACCAGGATCGGTTCCGGCAGTTCTTCGGCGGTCGCATCCTGCAGCAGGGCATCCAGATAGGATTCCAGCGCCAGTTGCGGCCGAGTCTTGAGTTCGACAGGACGGTTCATCACGCCACCTGCGCCACAAGCTGCTGCGACAGCAGGTGCTTGAGCAACGCGCGGTAGGCGAGTACGCCACGGCTCTTACCGTCGAACTGCGATGGCGCGAGACCTGCGCGGCTGGCGTCACGCAAGCGCGTGTCCACTGGAATGTAGCCATTCCAAATGGTGTCCGGATAGGCATCGCGCAACACGCGCAGGGTGCCGAGGGACGCCTGGGTGCGGCGGTCGAACAAGGTCGGCACGATGCTGAACGGCAGCGCTTGTTTGCGCGAACGGTTGATCATCGCCAGGGTGCTGACCATGCGCTCCAGGCCTTTGACGGCCAAGTGCTCGGTCTGCACCGGAATCACAAGCTGTTGGCTGGCCGCCAACGCGTTGACCATCAGCACGCCCAGCAACGGCGGGCTGTCGATGATTGCGTAGTCGAAATCCTGCCACAGTTGCGCCAGGGTCTTGGCGATCACCAGGCCCAACCCGCTCTGCCCCGGCGACTGGCGCTCAAGGGTGGCCAGGGCGGTGCTGGACGGCAGCAGGGAAATACTTTCGTTGCTGGTGGGCAGCAGCAGTTGCCCCGGCAGATCGGCCGGCACGCTGCCCTTGTGCAGGAACAGGTCGTAGTTGCTATGTTCCAGCGCATCCGGGTCGTAGCCGAAATAGCTGGTCATGGAGCCGTGAGGGTCCAGGTCCACCACGACCACGCGCTTGCCCGCCTCGGCCAGCAAGCCGGCTAAGGCGATGGACGTGGTGGTCTTGCCGACCCCACCTTTTTGATTGGCAACTGCCCAGACTCTCATTCGGTTGGTACCTCCCGGCAGGCACAGGCGCGACCGAGACATTGCATAAGGTTATTGAGCCGGCGACGGAGAATTGACGGCGCTCTGACGAACCGGCGGTTTTACAGGGGGCGGTGCAGTTTGTGTGCCAGCCCGCTTCAAGGCGGCATCCGGTGTTGCATTGGCGGTACCGGTGCCGGTCAGGCTGCGGCGCACATCCAGGTTGCGCGACACTACCAACACCACCCGGCGGTTCTTCGCGCGGCCCTCTACCGTAGCGTTATTGGCCACCGGCTGGAACTCGCCATAACCAACCGAGGCCAGGCGCCCAGGGTTCACGCCCTGCATCGCCAGCATGCGCACGATGCTTGACGCACGGGCCGAGGACAGCTCCCAGTTGGTCGGGTACTGCGCGGTGCTGATCGGGAAATTGTCGGTGAAGCCTTCGACATGGATCGGGTTTTCAAACGGCTTGAGAATCGCCGCCACCTTGTCGATGATGGTAAACGCCTGGTCGCTCGGCAACGCGTCGGCGCTGGCAAACAACAGGCTGGAATTAAGCTCGATTTCCACCCACAACTCGTTGCCGCGCACGGTCATCTGGTTGGAGCTGATCAGGTCGCCAAACGCTGCGCTGATGTCATCGGCGATGCTTTTCAGCGGATCGCTGGTGCCACCCACGCCGGCAGCGGTTTCATCGCTGTCGTTGACCAGCGGCTTGGCCGGGGTCACGGTCTTGGGCCGCTCTTCACCGATCGGGATCGGCTTGAGGGCGCGGTCGGCGTCGTTGAACACGCCAATCAGCGCCTGGGAAATAACTTTGTACTTGCCTTCGTTGATCGACGAGATCGAGTACATCACCACGAAAAACGCGAACAGCAAAGTGATGAAGTCCGCGTAGGACACCAGCCACCGTTCGTGGTTGACGTGTTCTTCGGGCTCGCGACGGCGACGGCTCATAATCGATATCTCCCATCAATCCATGAAGCCCTGGAGCTTCAATTCGATGGAGCGCGGGTTCTCACCCTCGGCAATCGACAAAATACCTTCGAGCAACATCTCGCGGTAACGCGACTGGCGCAGGGCAATCGACTTGAGCTTGCTCGCCACCGGCAACAACACCAGGTTGGCACTGGCCACGCCGTAGATGGTGGCGACAAATGCCACGGCAATGCCGCTGCCCAGTTGTGAAGGGTCGGCCAAGTTGCCCATCACATGGATCAGGCCCATCACCGCACCGATGATGCCGATGGTCGGCGCGTAGCCGCCCATGCTTTCGTAGACTTTGGCGGCGTTGATGTCGCGGCTTTCCTGGGTGTAGAAATCCACTTCCAAAATGCTGCGGATCGCTTCCGGTTCGGCGCCATCTACCAGCAATTGAAGGCCTTTGCGCGCGTAGCTGTCGGGCTCGGCATCGGCCACGCCTTCCAGGCCCAGCAGGCCTTCCTTGCGGGCGGTGAGGCTCCAGTTGACCACGCGGTCGATACCGCCAGGCAAGTCGACACGTGGCGGAAAAATGATCCAGATAAGGATCTGCATGGCGCGCTTGAAGGAGCTCATGGGCGACTGCAGCAACGCCGCGCCCACGGTGCCGCCGATCACGATCAGGGCGGCCGGGCCGTTGGCCAGGGCGCCGAGGTGACCGCCTTCGAGGTAGTTGCCGCCGATGATCGCGACAAACGCCATGATGATACCGATCAGGCTCAAGACATCCATCAGAGGCAAGCCTCCACCAGATGCTTGCCGATGTCGTCCAGGCTGTAGACGGCGTCAGCCAAGTCGGCCTTGACGATGGCCATGGGCATGCCATAGATCACGCAGCTGGCCTCGTCCTGGGCCCAGATGACGCTGCCGCCCTGCTTGAGCAGGCGCGCGCCCTCACGGCCGTCGGCGCCCATGCCGGTGAGCACCACCGCCAGAACTTTGTCGCCGTAGGACTTGGCCGCCGAACCAAAGGTGATGTCCACGCACGGCTTGTAGTTCAGGCGCTCATCGCCCGGCAGGATTTTGATCGCGCCACGGCCGTCCACCATCATTTGCTTGCCACCCGGCGCCAGCAACGCCAGGCCAGGACGCAGGATGTCGCCATCCTCGGCTTCCTTGACGCTGATGCGGCACAGCTTGTCCAGGCGCTCGGCGAAGGCCTTGGTGAAGGCGGCAGGCATGTGCTGGATCAACACGATTGGCGCCGGGAAGTTGGCCGGCAGTTGGGTCAACACGCGTTGCAGGGCCACCGGGCCGCCCGTGGACGTGCCGATAGCCACGAGTTTATAGGCCTTGCGCTTCGGCGCAGGCGAATGGGCAGTCGCAGGCGCAGCAGCGCGAACCGGCGCCACGGCAGGCCGTGCAACCGGCGCTGGCGCTGGGCGAGCAAACGATGACGTCGGTGCAGGCGGCGCTGCAACCGGTGCAGGCGTCGGCGCTGGCGCGCTGAACAGGCTGCGACGGTTACTGCGGGAAATACTGTGCACCTTCTCGCACAGCATCTGCTTGACCTTCTCGGGGTTGCGCGAGATGTCTTCGAAATTCTTCGGCAGGAAGTCCACCGCGCCGGCGTCCAGCGCATCCAGGGTGACCCGGGCGCCTTCGTGGGTCAGCGAGGAGAACATCAATACCGGGGTGGGGCAGCGTTGCATGATGTGCCGGACCGCGGTGATGCCATCCATCATCGGCATCTCGTAGTCCATGGTGATCACGTCCGGTTTCAACGCAATGGCTTGATCAATCGCCTCTTTGCCGTTGGTGGCCGTGCCGACTACCTGGATCGTTGGATCGGCGGAAAGAATTTCCGAGACGCGGCGGCGGAAGAAACCCGAATCGTCCACCACCAGGACCTTGACTGCCATAAACACTCCGTTAGGTGGGGCGGGCAATACCGCCCTGCCCCACCAGAATCAAATACGCCGAGCGGCGTAACGCTTGAGCATGCTCGGAACATCGAGAATCAGCGCGATCCGACCGTCACCGGTGATGGTCGCACCCGACATGCCCGGGGTTCCCTGCAGCATTTTGCCCAAAGGCTTGATGACCACTTCTTCCTGGCCCACCAGTTGATCGACCACAAAACCGATGCGCTGGGTGCCCACGGAGAGAATCACCACATGGCCTTCGCGCTGCTCTTCATGCTTGGCCGATGCCACCAGCCAGCGCTTGAGGTAGAACAGGGGCAACGCCTTGTCGCGCACGATCACCACTTCCTGGCCGTCCACCACGTTGGTGCGCGACAGGTCGAGGTGGAAGATCTCGTTGACGTTGACCAGCGGGAAGGCGAACGCCTGGTTGCCCAGCATCACCATCAGGGTCGGCATGATCGCCAAGGTCAAAGGCACCTTGATCACGATCTTCGAGCCCTGGCCCTTGGTCGAGTAGATGTTGATCGAGCCATTGAGCTGGCTGATCTTGGTCTTCACCACGTCCATGCCGACGCCACGGCCGGACACGTCGGAAATCTCGGTCTTGGTCGAGAAGCCCGGGGCGAAGATCAGGTTGTAGCACTCGGTGTCGGTCAGGCGGTCGGCGGCGTCCTTGTCCATCACGCCGCGCTTGACCGCGATATTGCGCAATATGGCCGGGTCCATGCCCTTGCCGTCATCAGTGATCGACAGCAGGATATGGTCGCCCTCTTGCTCCGCCGCCAAGATCACTTTGCCGTTGCGGGACTTGCCCGAGGCTTCGCGTTCTTCAGGGGTTTCCACGCCGTGGTCGACGGCGTTGCGCACCAAGTGGACCAGTGGATCGGCCAGGGCCTCGACGAGGTTCTTGTCGAGGTCGGTTTCTTCACCCACCAGTTCCAGGTTGATCTCTTTCTTGAGCTGACGCGCCAAGTCGCGAACCAGGCGTGGGAAGCGGCCGAAGACTTTCTTGATCGGCTGCATCCGGGTTTTCATCACCGCGGTTTGCAGGTCGGCGGTGACCACGTCGAGGTTCGACACGGCCTTTTGCATGGCTTCATCGCCGCTGCTCAGGCCCAGGCGCACCAGACGGTTACGTACCAGCACCAGTTCGCCGACCATGTTCATGATGTCGTCCAGGCGCGCGGTATCAACCCGCACGGTGGTTTCGGCTTCACTGGCAGGCTTCTCGGCAACCGGTGCTGCGGCGGCACGCGCCGGAGCAGGAGCCGCTACAGGCGCAGGCTTGGCGGCCGGAGCCGGCGCGGCGGCCTTGGCAGCAACCGGTGCAGCCGTGGCAACAGCAGCAGCGGCCGGGGCCACTTCGCTGAACTTGCCCTTGCCGTGCAACTCGTCCAGCAGCGATTCAAACTCGTGATCGGAGATCAGGCCGTCGCCGGCCGGTGCTGCACTGGCTGCGGCAGGCGCCGCAGCCGTGGCGGCGACTTCCGGCAGGGCGTCGGCCGCGAAGGTGCCCTTGCCATGCAGTTGGTCGAGCAACGCTTCGAATTCGTCGTCGGTAATGTCGGTGTTGGCATTAGCAGCAGGCGCCTCGGGCGCAGCGGCAGGTGCCACGGCGTCCGCTGCAAACTGGCCTTTGCCATGCAACTGGTCGAGCAGGGATTCGAACTCAGCGTCAGTGATGTCTTCGCTGGTTGGCGCAGAGACGGGCGCCTTGGGTGCCTCAGCCTCGGCCTTCACGGCACTGAGGGAGTTGAGCAGCTGTTCGAACTCGCTGTCGGTCACATCCGGCTCAGCTTCGGCCACAGGCTCGGGAGCCGCCTCAACCACAGGCGCAGCCGAGGTGTCGGCCGGTTCCGCCAGGCGCGCCAGGGCGGCCAGCAGCTCCGGGGTGGCAGCGGTGATCGGTGCACGGTCGCGCACCTCGCTGAACATGCCGTTGACCGCATCCAGTGCTTCGAGAATCACGTCCATCAATTCCGAATCAACGTGACGCTCACCCTTGCGCAGGATGTCGAACACGTTCTCGGCGATGTGGCAGCACTCCACCAGCTCATGGAGCTGGAGGAAGCCGGCGCCCCCTTTTACAGTGTGAAAACCGCGAAAAATTGCATTGAGCAGGTTCGCATCATCCGGGCGGCTTTCCAGCTCGACCAGTTGTTCGGACAGTTGCTCTAAAATTTCGCCGGCCTCTACAAGGAAATCCTGAAGGATTTCTTCATCGGCGCCGAAGCTCATGTGGGTGCTCCTTAGAAGCCTAAACTGGATAACAGGTCATCGACATCATCTTGACCCGATACAACGTCTTCACGTTTATCGGCATGAATCTGCGGACCTTCACCCTTGGCGAGATGTTTTTTTGGATCTTTTTCCGAGAGGATCGCTTCGCGGTCATGTTCAATACCGGCAAAACGGTCAACCTGGCCTGCCATAAGCACCAATTTGAGCAAGTTGCTTTCCACTTCGGTGACCAACTGGGTCACACGCTTGATCACCTGACCGGTGAGGTCCTGGTAATCCTGGGCGAGCAGAATGTCGTTGAGGTTGCTGGAAACCGTGCGGTTTTCCTGCTCGCTGCGTGACAAGAACCCTTCGACCCGACGCGCCAATTCACGAAACTCTTCTGCGCCCACTTCGCGGCGCATGAAACGGCCCCAATCGTTGCTCAGGGCCTGGGCTTCGTTGGCCATGCCGTTGACCAGGGGCGTGGCGTTTTCCACCAGGTCCATGGTGCGGTTGGCCGCCGCCTCAGTCAGCCTGACCACGTAGGACAGGCGTTCGGTGGCATCGGTGATCTGCGAGATTTCCTCGGCCTGGGGCATATGCGGGTCAATCTGGAAATTGACGATCGCACTGTGCAGCTCGCGTGTGAGCTTGCCCACTTCCTGGTACAGGCCGCGGTCACGGGTCTGGTTGAGCTCATGGATCAACTGCACCGCGTCGCCGAATTGGCCTTTTTCAAGGCTGTCGACCAACTGGTGAGCATGCTTTTTCAGGGTCGACTCGAAGTCTCCCTGTGACGTTTCTTTATGCTCCATAGCTCCCCCGCGATGGCATTAGCCGTGGATGCGTTCGAAGATTTTTTCGATCTTCTCTTTCAAGGCCAATGCAGTGAATGGCTTGACCACGTAACCGTTGACCCCGGCTTGGGCGGCTTCGATGATCTGCTCACGCTTGGCTTCGGCGGTCACCATCAGCACAGGCAGGCTGCGCAGCTTTTCGTCAGCGCGCACGTGGCGCAGCAAGTCGATACCGGTCATGCCCGGCATGTTCCAGTCCGTTACCAGAAAGTCGATGCTGCCGCTGTTGAGGATCGGAATCGCCGTAATGCCGTCATCCGCCTCGACCGTGTTAGTGAACCCAAGGTCACGCAACAGGTTTTTTATGATCCGCCGCATCGTTGAGAAGTCATCAACGATGAGGATTTTCATGTTCTTGTCCAATTCGACCTCCAAGCAGTCTTAAACGCGCCCAGCACCTGGACACGCCATTTCAATCAACAGGCATTACACAAAAAGGACTGCCGGGGCACCACGGGTCGAACCCGCAAAGGTTCGTGGCCTTCACGGTATCGTCTGCAGTGTCCCCACACTGCCTGTCAGCGCGCTCGCCACTCTCCCAAACGCCCCCGCAAGCGGGCAGCGCACTGGCTGTGCAACTGGCTGACCCGCGACTCGCTGACCCCCAGGACCTCACCGATTTCCTTGAGGTTCAGCTCTTCGTCGTAGTACAGCGCCAACACCAGTCGCTCACGCTCCGGCAAATTGGCAATCGCGTCCGCCAACGCCCCCTGGAAACGCTCATCTTCCAGGTCACGCGATGGCTCCATATGAGCGCTCGCGCCGTCCTCGTGCAGCCCTTCGTGTTCGCCGTCCTGCAACAGGTCGTCGAAACTGAACAGGCGGCTGCCCAAGGTATCGTTCAAAATCCCGTAGTAATCGTCGAGACTCAATTGGAGTTCGGCCGCAACTTCGTGATCTTTAGCGTCGCGACCGGTTTTTGCTTCAATTGCGCGAATTGCATCACTGACCATGCGCGTATTGCGATGCACCGAACGCGGCGCCCAGTCACCTTTGCGTACTTCATCGAGCATCGCGCCACGGATACGGATACCCGCGTACGTCTCGAAACTCGCACCCTTGCTCGCGTCGTATTTGGTCGACACTTCGAGCAGGCCGATCATGCCCGCCTGGATCAGGTCTTCGACCTGGACGCTGGCGGGCAGGCGTGCCAGCAAGTGATAGGCAATGCGCTTGACCAAGGGCGCGTAGCGCTCGATCAACTCGCCCTGACTGTCACGGGCAGACTTCTTGTACGCGTTGTAGCCAGTCGCTGTCATAGCACGGGTCCTGCGCTCGTCTGATGCACCAATCGCTCGACGAAAAACTCCAGATGCCCCCGAGGGTTGGCAGGCAACGGCCAGGTATCGACCTTCTGAGCAATAGCCTTGAACGCCAATGCGCATTTGGAACGAGGGAACGCTTCGTAGACTGCACGCTGCTTTTGCACAGCCTTGCGCACACACTCGTCGTAGGGAACTGCGCCGACGTATTGTAAAGCGACATCGAGGAAGCGATCCGTGACCTTGGTCAACTTGGCGAAGAGGTTGCGCCCTTCCTGCGGGCTCTGGGCCATGTTGGCCAGGACGCGGAAGCGGTTCATGCCGTAGTCACGGTTAAGCAGTTTGATCAGGGCATAGGCGTCGGTGATCGAGGTGGGTTCATCGCAAACCACCAGCAACACTTCCTGCGCGGCGCGCACGAAGCTGACCACGGACTCGCCGATCCCGGCGGCGGTGTCGATCACCAGCACGTCGAGGTTGTCGCCGATATCACTGAAGGCCTGGATCAGGCCGGCATGCTGCGCCGGGCTCAGGTGCACCATGCTCTGGGTGCCGGAGGCGGCCGGCACGATGCGGATGCCACCGGGACCCTGCAGCAGCACATCGCGCAGCTCACAGCGGCCCTCGATCACATCGGCAAGGGTGTGTTTGGGTGTCAGCCCCAGCAGAACGTCCACGTTCGCCAAGCCCAGGTCAGCATCCAGCAGCATGACGCGACGGCCAAGCTCTGCCAGGGCCAGGGACAAATTCACTGACACGTTAGTTTTCCCGACGCCACCTTTGCCGCCGGTCACCGCGATCACCTGTACGGGATGCATGCTGCCCATTTTATTTCTTTACCTTGTCTTGCTTAGACGCAGGCTACATGGCTTGGCCGCGTGAATCGCTTGCAGACCATCGATGTAGATACATTTCACGGTGTTCATCCTGCCTCAACCGACCCGTTTTGCCGGGCTGTGGTAGAGGTCGGCGAACATATCGGCCATCGCTTCCTCGCTAGGCTCTTCTTGCATTTGCACGCTGACTGCACGGCTGACCAACTGATGACGGCGCGGCAGATGCAGATCATCCGGGATCCGCGGCCCGTCGGTCAGGTAGGCGACCGGCAATTCATGACTGATGGCCAGGCTTAGCACCTCGCCCAGGCTCGCGGTTTCATCGAGCTTGGTGAGGATGCAACCGGCCAGGCCACAACGCTTGTAACTATGATACGCAGCGGTAAGAACCTGTTTCTGGCTGGTGGTTGCAAGCACCAGGTAATTTTTCGACTTGATGCCACGCCCCGCCAGGCTTTCCAACTGCATGCGCAATGCCGGGTCGCTGGCTTGCAGGCCGGCAGTATCGATCAATACCACGCGCTTGCGCAGCAGCGGGTCGAGGGCGTTGGCCAGGGACTGGCCCGGGTCGACATGGGTCACCGACACATTGAGGATCCGGCCCAGGGTCTTGAGCTGCTCCTGGGCACCAATACGGTAGCTGTCCATGCTCACCAGCGCGATATTCTGCGCGCCGTATTTGAGGACGTACCGGGCAGCCAGCTTGGCCAGGGTGGTGGTCTTGCCCATGCCGGCAGGGCCGACCATGGCAATCACACCGCCTTCTTCCAGAGGCTCGATTTCCGGGGTAACGATCATCCGCGCCAGGTGGGCCAGCAACATGCGCCAGGCCTGGCGAGGCTCTTCGATTTCGGTGGTCAGCGCCAGCAGGTCGCGGGACAACGGGCCGGACAGGCCGATGCGTTGCAGGCGACGCCACAGGTTGGCTTGTTGCGGCTTGCTGCCTTGCAGCTGGTTCCACGCCAGCGAGCCCAACTGCACTTCCAGCAGTTCACGCAGGCCGTTGAGTTCAAAACGCATCGAATCGAACACCCGCTGGTCAACCGCAGGCGCCGGGGCCGGCGCAGCAGGACGCGGTGGCTCTTTGAACGTCGGCTCGACCAACGGCTCGGCAGCGGTCAGTGGCAAGCCGGCGAACAACTGGCGATTGGTGGTGGCATCGCTGTCGCCGCGCATGCTCAGTTCAGCCTGGGCCGAAACGATGCGCGAGGCGGTTTTGCGCAGCTCGTCTTCGAGTTCCATGTTCGGTACACGCGGCGCCAGCGCCGAGGGGGTGTAATCCAGGGCAGCCGTCAGCTCGACACCGCCGGCAATACGACGGTTTCCGATAATCGCGGCGTCGGCGCCCAGCTCATCACGCACCAGTTTCATGGCCTGACGCATATCGGCGGCGAAAAAACGCTTCACTTGCATAACCCACTACCCTCAGCCGTTGGGCCCTACTGTCGCGACGATAGTCACTTGCTTGTTGTCAGGAATTTCCTGATAAGCCAAAACGTGCAAATTCGGTACTGCCAAACGCCCAAACCGCGACAACATCGCCCGGACGGGGCCTGCCACCAGCAGAATCACCGGTTGGCCCTGCATTTCCTGGCGCTGTGCGGCGTCGATCAACGAGCGCTGCAGCTTCTCAGCCATGCTTGGCTCCAGCAGAACGCCCTCTTCCTGGCCTTGTCCTGCCTTCTGAATACTATTGAGCAATATTTGTTCCAACCTTGGTTCCAAGGTGATCACAGGCAGCTCGGAGTCAAGCCCTACAATGCTTTGGACGATTGCACGCGACAATCCGACGCGCACCGCAGCCACCAGGGCGGCAGTATCTTGACTCTTGGCGGCATTGTTGGCGATGGCCTCGGCAATGCTGCGGATATCGCGTACCGGCACCTGTTCGGCCAACAGCGCCTGCAACACCTTGAGCAACTGCGACAGCGACAGAATGCCCGGTACCAGCTCTTCGGCGAGTTTTGGCGATGCTTTGCCCAGCAAACCCATCAATTGCTGGACTTCCTCGTGGCCGATCAACTCGTGGGAGTGTTTGTACAGGATCTGGTTGAGGTGAGTCGCGACCACAGTGCTGGCGTCCACCACGGTGTAACCGAGGGATTGCGCTTGGCTGCGCTGGCTGATTTCGATCCAGACCGCGTCCAGGCCAAAAGCCGGATCTTTGGCGGTAATGCCGTTGAGGCTGCCGAACACCTGCCCGGGGTTGATCGCCAGTTCGCGGTCCGGGTAGATCTCGGCTTCGGCCAGGATCACGCCCATCAGGGTCAGGCGATAGGCACTCGGGGCCAGGTCGAGGTTGTCGCGGATGTGCACGGTGGGCATCAAAAAGCCCAGGTCCTGCGACAGTTTCTTGCGCACGCCCTTGATCCGCGCAAGCAATTGGCCGCCCTGGTTGCGGTCCACCAGCGGGATCAGACGGTAGCCGACTTCCAGGCCGATCATGTCGATCGGGGTTACGTCATCCCAGCCAAGCTCCTTGGTTTCCTGGGCGCGGGCCGGGGATGGCAGCAGTTCCTGCTGGCGGGCGATCTCTTGTTGGGCGATGACTTTGACCTGATTCTGCTTTTTCCAAAACATGTACGCAGCGCCGCCAGCCAGGGCCGCCATGCTCAGGAATGACACGTGCGGCATGCCCGGCACGATACCCATGATCGCCATGATGCCCGCCGCCACGGCCAGGGCCTTGGGCGAGGCGAACATCTGCCGGCTGATCTGCTTGCCCATGTCTTCGGAGCCCGAAGCACGGGTCACCATGATGGCCGCCGCTGTTGATAACAACAGTGATGGCAATTGCGCCACTAAACCGTCACCGATGGTCAGCAAGGCGTAGACCTTGCCCGCATCGCCGAAGGTCATGCCGTGCTGGAAGATACCCACGGCCATGCCGCCGATCAGGTTGATGAACAGGATCAGCAAGCCGGCAATGGCGTCACCGCGCACGAATTTGCTGGCACCGTCCATGGAACCGTAGAACTCGGCCTCCTGGGCGACTTCCAGGCGACGGGATTTGGCTTGGTTCTGGTCGATCAGGCCGGCATTGAGGTCGGCGTCGATAGCCATCTGTTTGCCGGGCATCGCGTCGAGGGTAAACCGCGCGCTCACCTCGGAAATCCGCCCGGCGCCTTTGGTGACCACCACGAAGTTGATGATCATCAGGATCGCGAACACCACGATACCGACCACGTAGTTACCGCCGATCACCACCTCACCGAAGGCCTGGATCACCTTACCGGCGGCGGCGTGGCCGTCCTGGCCGTGCAGCATGACCACACGGGTCGACGCCACGTTGAGCGCCAGGCGCAGCAGGGTCGCCACCAGCAGAATGGTCGGGAATACCGCGAAATCCAACGGCCGTAGGGCGTAGACGCACACCAGCAGGACGACGACGGACAGCGCAATGTTAAAGGTGAAGAACACGTCGAGCAGGAACGGCGGCATCGGCAACATCATCATTGCCAGCATCACCAGCAACAACAACGGCACACCCAGATTGCCTCGCGAGAGGTCAGTCAGGGTGCTGCGGGCGTTGCCGAGCATTTGAGAGCGATCCACCACCGGTATTCCTCGTGTCCTTTGAAGCAAAGTTTTGACGCGGCTGGGCGTCTTGCAGGCGGTATTGCAAGAAGCCTTCCAACTTTTGCTCTAAGGGTCAGATCGCTCTCAGGCATTGCCTTGAAACCATCGGCGAGGACGAAACTACAAGGGTTTGACGTTATCGGCCTGTGGGCCTTTTGGGCCTTGAACGATGCCGTATTCGACTTTTTTGCCTTCTTCGAGGGTTCTGAAGCCATCGATTTTTATCGCGGAATGGTGGACAAATACATCTGCGCTTCCATCGTCCGGCGAAATAAAACCAAACCCCTTCTCCGCGTTAAACCATTTCACCGTACCTGTTGCCATTGCCGTTCTCCTGACTTACGGGATAACGCGAACGTCGGATGCATAGACCGCATCGCGCCCATGGACTCTCTTGACCTCAACCCGCAGGCCCACGGCAAGCCGAATACCTCGCGAACCGATGAAATCCACTCGCACGTCGTCTTCACCGTTTTCCAGGGCAATCAAGCCCATCCCGGATTTCTGGTCGTAATATTTGACAGCGCCTCTGACCGCCTTCAAAACCACTCTCCCTGCATCTCATCTACAACTTTCGCGCAGTGCTTTAAGCAATGGAACCGCGAGAACGAGCTTCTGGCTACTGTCAAAGTTGACAGGTAGACAGGCATTCACGACGAGTGGTAGGGAGTGAAAAATCAGGAATCGCGGCGCAAATCCGGTGGAATCGGCAGATCCTTGAGTGGATCCGGGCGCTTACCCTTGCCCGCGCGGTATTGGCGAATCTGATAAACGTACGCCAACACCTGCGCGACGGCCAGATAGAGCCCAGCGGGGATCTCGTGGTCGAGGTCGGTGGAATAGAAAATCGACCGCGCCAGCTCCGGCGACTCCAGCAGCAGGATGTCGTTGGCCACCGCGATTTCGCGGATTTTCAACGCCGTAAAGTCGCTACCCTTGGCCAGCAGCATCGGCGCGCCACCCTTCTCTGGGTCGTACTTGAGCGCCACGGCGTAGTGCGTCGGGTTGGTGATGACCACGTCGGCGTCGGGCACTGCGCCCATCATCTTGCGCTGGGACATTTCCCGCTGCAGCTGGCGAATGCGCTGCTTGACCTCGGGGCGGCCCTCTTGGTCCTTGTGCTCGTCGCGCACTTCCTGCTTGGTCATCAGCAGTTTCTTGTGGCTTTCCCACAGCTGGATCGGGGCATCCACGGCAGCGATGATGATCAGCCCGGCCGCCATCCACAGCGCGCTCCAGCCCACCACCTGCACGCTGTGGATAATCGCCGACTCCAGCGGTTCATGGGCGATGCGCAGCAGGTCGTCGATGTCGGACGACAACACCATCAGCGCCACAAATAGAATCAGGATGAATTTGGCCAATGCCTTGAGCAACTCCACCAGGGCCTTGGCGGAAAACATGCGCTTGAGCCCGGCAGCCGGGTTCATGCGGCTGAATTTTGGGGCCATGCTGCCGGCGGCAAACAACCAGCCACCCAGGGCGACCGGGCCGATCAGCGCAGCCAGCAGTAAAGTGATCAGGATCGGCTGCACCGCCAGGATCGCGATCTTGCCCGAGTGCAGCAGGTACTGGCCCATGGCGTCAGGGTTGAGCAGCACGTCGCGGGGCAAGGTGAAGTTGTGCTTCATCAACTCCATCAAGTCCAGCGCCAGACCGCCGCCGTAGATCAGCAAGGCGCCGGCGCCGGCCATCATGGTTGCAACGGTGTTCAGCTCTTTGGAGCGCGCAATCTCGCCCTTTTCCCTGGAGTCCTTTTTGCGCTTCTCCGTGGGGTCTTCTGTTTTGTCCTGACCACTCTCGCTCTCGGCCATGGCTCAGCGCGCCCGTGCCAGATCACGTAAGAACTGCAAGGCGTCGGTCGCCAGCGGTTGATACTGATTGAGAATGTCGGCCAGGCCGATCCAGAAAATCCCCATGCCCAATACCAGGGTCAACGGGAAACCAATCGAGAAGATGTTCAGCTGTGGCGCCGCACGGGTCATCACGCCGAACGCGATGTTGACCACCAGCAACGCGGTAATGGCGGGCAACACCAGCAACAGCGACGCGCCGAACACCCAGCCCAGGCGCCCGACGATTTCCCAGAAATGATTGACCACCAGCCCCGAGCCCACCGGCAAGGTGGTGAAGCTTTCGGTCATCACTTCAAAGGCTACCAGGTGGCCGTTCATCGCCAGGAACAGCAAGGTCACCAGCATGGTCAGAAACTGCCCGATCACCGCCGCCGATACGCCGTTGGTGGGGTCGACCATGGAGGCGAAGCCCATGCCCATCTGAATCGAGATGATCTGCCCGGCCACCACAAAGGCCTGGAAAAACAGCGTGAGGGAAAAGCCCATCAGCGCGCCGATCAGGATTTGTTCGGCAATCAGCAGCAACGCGCTGAGATCGATGGCATTGACCGGTGGCATCGGCGGCAACCCTGGCACGATCACCACGGTAATCGCCACCGCGAAGTACAGGCGCACCCGGCGTGGTACGAGGGTGGTGCCGAACACCGGCATGGCCATCAACATCGCCGTCACGCGGAACATCGGCAGGATGAAGGACGCCACCCACGTGCTGATCTGGGTATCGGTCAATGCCAGCAACGACTGCATCCGGTCAGCCGATCAACTGCGGAATACTGCCGTACAACTGCAGAATGTATTCCATGAAGGTCTGCACCAGCCAAGGGCCGGCCACGATCAGGGTGACCAGCATCACCAGCAAACGCGGCAAAAAGCTCAAGGTTTGTTCGTTGATCTGCGTCGCGGCCTGGAACATCGCCACCAGCAGGCCCACCAACAGGCTCGGCACGACCAGCACGGCGACCATCACGGTGGTCAGCCACAGCGCTTCACGGAACAGGTCGACAGCTACTTCTGGCGTCATTGCGCTATACCCCGCCGAAACTGCCGGCCAACGTGCCGATAATCAGCGCCCAGCCGTCCACCAGCACAAACAGCATGATCTTGAACGGCAACGAGATGATCAGCGGTGACAGCATCATCATACCCATGGCCATCAACACGCTCGCCACCACCAGGTCGATGATCAGGAACGGGATGAAGATCATGAAGCCGATCTGGAACGCGGTTTTCAATTCGGAGGTGACGAACGCCGGCACCAGGATGGTCAGCGGTGCCTGGTCCGGGGTGGCGATGTCGGTGCGCTTGGACAGACGCATAAACAGCTCAAGGTCGCTGGAGCGGGTCTGCGACAGCATGAAGTCCTTGATCGGGCCCTGGGCCTTGTCGATCGCATCCTGGGCGGTCATTTTCTCCGCCAGGTAGGGTTGCAGCGCTTGCTGGTTCACCTTGTCGAACACCGGCGCCATGATGAACAGCGTCAGGAACAAGGCCATGCCGGTGAGGATCTGGTTCGACGGCGTCTGCTGCAGGCCCAGGGCCTGGCGCAGGATCGAGAACACAATGATGATCCGCGTGAAGCTGGTCATCAGCATGACGAACGCCGGGATAAAGCTCAGCGCGGTCATGATCAGCAGGATCTGCAGGCTGACCGAATACTCCTGCGCGCCGGCCGCGTTGGTGCCCAACGTGATCGCCGGGATCGACAACGGGTCGGCGCCAAACGCCAGTGGCGCGGCCAGCAACAGCATGAGCGCCAATAAAACGCGCATTACTTCTTATCCTTCTGATCCTTGCCCAGCAACTCCATCAGGCGCTGGGCGAATTCTGGCGTGGCGGACTGGCTCTGATCCACGCTCACCGGGGTCTTTAGCACATGCAGCGGGGTGATGCGACCGGGCGTGATGCCCAGCAGGATCTGCTCCCCGCCCACTTGCACCAGCACCAGCCGATCACGCGGGCCGAGGGCGCGGGAACCGATCATCTCGATCACCTGGCCATTGCCCGGCCCCACGCGCTGCACCCGGCGCAACAGCCAGGCCAGTGCAAAGATCAAACCCACCACCAGCAACAGACCCAGCACCAGTTGGGTCAATTGCCCGCCAATGCCGCTGCTCACCACTGGCGCAGCGGCAGCGGTGGCCTGCGCGGCCGGCTCAGCCGCGAGGGCGCTCAATGGCAGCGCCAGAAACAGTCCCGCCATCGAATACTTCATCTCAGCGCAACTTCTTGATGCGTTCGCTCGGGCTGATCACGTCGGTCAGGCGGATGCCGAACTTCTCGTTGACCACCACCACTTCGCCGTGGGCAATCAGGGTGCCGTTGACCAGCACGTCCAGCGGCTCACCGGCCAGGCGGTCCAGCTCGATCACCGAACCCTGGTTGAGTTGCAGCAGGTTGCGGATGTTGATTTCGGTGCTGCCGACCTCCATGGAGATCGACACGGGAATGTCGAGGATCACATCCAGGTTCGGGCCGTCGAGGGTCACCGGGTCGTTGTTCTTCGGCACGCTGCCGAATTCCTCCATCGGCAGACGGTTGCCGGCCGGAGAGGTGGCGGCGTCAGCGGCCAGCAGCGCATCGATGTCGTCCTGGCCAACATCGCCGGTTTCTTCCAGGGCAGCCGCCCATTCGTCAGCCAGGGCCTGGTCTTCGGCGGAAGTGTTTTCGTGTTCGGTAGCCATTACATGTCCTCGGCGAAGCAAAAATGAGTGTTGATCAGCGACGATTGATCGGTTCGACCACTTGAAGAGCCAAGTTGCCCTTGTGGGAACCGAGCTTGACCTTGAATGACGGCACACCATTGGCGCGCATGATCATTTCGTCGGGCAATTCGACGGGGATGATGTCCCCTGGCTGCATGTGCAAAATATCGCGCAGGCGCAACTGGCGACGGGCCACCGTGGCGCTCAGGGGTACGTCGACGTCCAGCAGGTCTTCGCGCAGGGCCTTGACCCAACGCTCGTCCTGATCGTCCAGGTCGGACTGGAAACCGGCGTCGAGCATCTCGCGCACCGGCTCGATCATCGAGTACGGCATGGTCACGTGCAGGTCGCCGCCACCGCCATCGAGTTCGATGTGGAAGGTGGACACCACAATGGCTTCGCTGGGGCCGACGATGTTGGCCATGGCCGGGTTCACTTCCGAGTTGATGTACTCGAAATTGACTTCCATGATCGCCTGCCAGGCTTCCTTCAAGTCGATGAAGGCCTGCTCCAGCACCATGCGCACTACCCGCAATTCGGTCGGGGTGAACTCACGGCCTTCGATCTTGGCGTGACGGCCGTCGCCGCCGAAGAAGTTGTCCACCAGTTTGAACACCAGCTTGGCATCCAGGATGAACAGCGCGGTACCGCGCAACGGCTTGATCTTGACCAGGTTGAGGCTGGTGGGCACGTACAACGAGTGCACGTATTCACCGAACTTCATCACCTGTACGCCGCCCACCGCCACATCCGCCGAGCGGCGCAGCATATTGAACATGCTGATGCGGGTATAACGGGCGAAGCGTTCGTTGATCATCTCCAGCGTCGGCATGCGTCCACGGACGATGCGATCCTGGCTGGTGAGGTCATAACTTTTGACGCTGCCGGGCTCGGCAGCCATTTCGGTGTGTACCAGACCATCGTCGACGCCATGCAGCAGCGCATCGATCTCATCCTGGGACAGCAGGTCTTGCACGGCCATGTCGTGATCCTACTGCAATACGAAGTTAGTGAAGAGCGCCTGCTCGACCACGACTTTGCCGAGTTCCTTCTGGGCCACTTCCTGCACGCTGGCAGTGACCTTCTGGCGCAGCATTTCCTGGCCCACCGGGGTGGCCAGGCTGTCGAAGCTTTGACCGGAGAACAGCATCACCAGGTTGTTGCGGATCACTGGCATGTGCACCTTGAGGGCATCCAGGTCCGACTGGTTACGCGCCAGCAAGGTGATGCTCACCTGCAGGTAGCGTTGGCGGCCATTCTGATTGAAGTTGGCGACAAAGGCCGGAAGCATCGGCTCGAAAATTGCCGGTTGCTTGACGTTACTGGCGGTTTCGGCGGCAGGTGCCGGCTTGCTGGCACTGCTGTGCATGATGTACCAGGTGCCGCCGACCGAGGCGCCGATGGCCAGGAGCAGGCCCAGGACTATCAACAGGATAAGCTTGAGCTTACCTTTGCCTGCGGGTGCTTTTGCTGCGTCGTCGCTCTTCGCCATGCCAATAATCCGTCACTATTCGGGGATTCATAGATCTACGGAAAGGCAAGAGCAAGTGTTATGCCAGAGTTGTCTGGAAGTCGAGGACGTACGGGCGCAGCAAATCAAATTGTGGGAGGGGGCTTGCCCCCTCCCACATTTCGTCCGGCGCCAGGCTCGGATCAGGCGTAGTAGTCGACGGCGCTGGAGCCGATTACGGTTGAGGTGACCGGCGTCACGGCTTCAGCCACATCAATGTGGTTACCACTGTCGCTGTTATCGCCACCGCGCCCGCCGCTGCCGCTCACGCCACGGGTCTGGGCCTGTTGCTGCTGTTGCTCCTGGCCACGGGACTGGTCGGACACGTTCACATCCACCTGCCCCATGCCCTGCTGGGCGAACATCTCCCGCAATCGGCCGGACTGGCTTTCCAAGGCTTCACGTACCACCGGGTGGGCGCTCATGAAGTTGACCTGGGCTTGCTGGTCGGCGGTCATGTTGACCTTGATATCCAGGCGACCGAGTTCGGCCGGCTGCAACTGAATCTCCGCCGACTTGAGGTTGGCGCTGGACAGGTACATCACGCGGTTGACGATTTCATCGGTCCAGCCGCTCTGGTGCATGGCCAGCGGCGCATTGGTTACCGGCGGCAAGGCGTTGGCGGTTTTCGGCGTGGCGGCCTGGGTCAATGCAGCCAGGCGGTTGGCGAAGTCGTCGACACGGGTGTCGCTGCTGGCGTTTTTCAGGTCCTTGAGGCCGTCCTCGATCAACCCGCCGAAGGCCTTGTCACCACCCGTGTCAGTGCTGTCCTTGGTGGCTTGCTGGTCGACCATATTGGCCAGGCCGGCGGCAAAGTTCTGTGCGGCGGTGGGTTGATCCTGAGTTGGCGCCGGGGCGGCTTTGGCCTGGGCCTGACTGCTGGCCGAGACATGACCGCCCTGCTCCATCGCCAGGCGCACGGCTGGCATGGCGTCCAATGGGTCGGTTTCCGGATCAAAGACAGGCTTGGCTTCCTCGGTGGCCGCGACGGGTGCCGCGACTACCGGCTGGGTCTTGTCATCCTTGGCTGTGGTGACAGGCGCCGGGGTTTCCACCGGCACTGGCACGGCGACTGGAGTGACGGTGGCAATCAGGGCCGGATCGACCACCGGGTCAGCTGGAGGCTGCTGTACCAGGGTCGGGTCGGTTGACGCTTCGTCATCCTTGCTGGCGCTGTCGTCGGTCTTGGCCGGTGGGGTGGCAGGCAAGGGTTTGCCGCTATCGGCAACGGCTGGCGTGCTGGCGGCAGGTTTGTCGCTGCTTGCCGCTGGCTTGGCACTGGCGTCGGAGGACTTGCCGGCGATGGGTTTGGGCGAATTATCGTCGGCCTTGGCCGTGGGTTTGGAAGCCTGGTTGGCGAACACTTGAGCGAAGCCAGGGCCCTTGTCCCGTGGGTCCGCAGCCGCTGCCGGTGGGTTGGCAGCGGGCGCTTGAGGCTTGGCCGCGGGGGCAGCCTGAAGGAGCGAATTCGGGGCGACTGGCATAGGTAAAGGTCTCCACTGCATGGGGGTCGGGGATGCAGTATTGGGAGGTAGAGCAAGAGTTGGGCCAGGTTTGGGGTTGGTTGGTTTTATTGAGTACATATCCGTTTTTTAGGTAACGGCCACTTAGGGTTCCGCCCTTACGGCGGCTCACTTTGCAAAAGCGGCAAAGTAAGCAAAACGCTCTTGCCCCAACACTCGGCACCTCGCCTAGGCTCGGTGTGC